>NZ_BLAW01000001.1:0-112500 GCF_009617895.1 Prolixibacter sp. SD074 | reverse complement strand
GGATACCATAATTACTTATGGTGGGTTGCCCCATTCGGATATTCGCGGATTAGCGGTTATTTGCACCTCCCCGCGACTTTTCGCAGCTTATCACGTCCTTCGTCGCCCCTGAGAGCCAAGGCATCCCCCGTACGCCCTTCATTACTTTCTCTCGCCTTGTTCGAAGGTTTTATCCTTCGGCGTTTCTCTTGTAACTCTGTTTTTCTTCCAGCATGTCAATGAACTTTACCCTTATTATTGGGCCTGTGGATTACAGGGAATCGAACCCTGCTTCTTGTTTCAGGCCCCAGCCTAATCCTTCGTGTTCCAAAATGTCTTTAAATGAACTTGTGCCTTCGTGATTTCCTGGCCTTTTATCTCGCCTGTGGAGAATATCGGAGTCGAACCGATGACCTCTTGAATGCAAATCAAGCGCTCTAGCCAACTGAGCTAATCCCCCAGATCCCAATTGAGAATGGAAAATTGAGAATTGAAAATTATGGAAGTTTCATTCTCAATTCTCAATTTTCCATTATCAATTGTTCCTGGTAGTCCCGCCCAGACTTGAACTGGGGACCCCTACATTATCAGTGTAGTGCTCTAACCAGCTGAGCTACGGGACTGTTTGCAGATTTGAGAATTGAAAATGGATAATTGATAATGTCCGTTTCCTGCTCTGCCCCTGCCTCTTTCAGGCCCCGTGCATTGAACCGTGAGAACCGTTTTTCATTGAATTCTCAACTTCAATTCTCCCCCCGAAGTATCGGGATTCAATTGCTCCTGTGTTTTTCAGTATTTTTTTTAAAAAGGAAGAAGTAAACACCCTTCATTCATTTCCTCTCAGAAACCTCTCGTGCCGGCCCCAGAAAGGAGGTGTTCCAGCCACACCTTCCGGTACGGCTACCTTGTTACGACTTAACCCCAGTCACTTGTTTTACCCTAGGCCGCTCCTTGCGGTTGCAGACTTCAGGTCCCCCAAGCTTCCATGGTTTGACGGGCGGTGTGTACAAGGCCCGGGAACGTATTCACCGCGCCATGGCTGATGCGCGATTACTAGCGAATCCAGCTTCATGGAGTCGGGTTGCAGACTCCAATCCGAACTGGGACCGGCTTTTGGGATTAGCATCATATCACTATGTAGCTGCCCTTTGTACCGGCCATTGTAACACGTGTGTAGCCCTGGGCATAAGGGCCGTGCTGATTTGACGTCATCCCCACCTTCCTCTCACCTTACGGTGGCAGTCTCGCCAGAGTCCTCAGCTTGACCTGTTAGCAACTGACGATAGGGGTTGCGCTCGTTATGGGACTTAACCCGACACCTCACGGCACGAGCTGACGACAACCATGCAGCACCTTGTAAATTGCCCCGAAGGGAAGTCACTTTTCAGCAACGGTCAATCCACATTTAAGCCCAGGTAAGGTTCCTCGCGTATCATCGAATTAAACCACATGTTCCTCCGCTTGTGCGGGCCCCCGTCAATTCCTTTGAGTTTCAACCTTGCGATCGTACTCCCCAGGTGGATAACTTAATGCTTTCGCTTTGCCGCTGACTGTGTATCGCCAACAGCGAGTTATCATCGTTTACGGCGTGGACTACCAGGGTATCTAATCCTGTTCGCTCCCCACGCTTTCGTGCATCAGCGTCAGTTACGCTTTAGTAAGCTGCCTTCGCAATCGGTGTTCTGAGTAATATCTAAGCATTTCACCGCTACACTACTCATTCCGCCTACCTCAGGCGCACTCAAGCCCCACAGTTTCAATGGCAGTCCTACAGTTGAGCTGCAGCATTTCACCACTGACTTACAGGGCCGCCTACGCACCCTTTAAACCCAATGAATCCGGATAACGCTTGCACCCTCCGTATTACCGCGGCTGCTGGCACGGAGTTAGCCGGTGCTTATTCCTGCACTACCGTCATAACGCTACACGTAGCGCCTATTCTTGGTGCAGAAAAGCAGTTTACAACCCGTAGGGCCGTCTTCCTGCACGCGGGATGGCTGGTTCAGGCCATCGCCCATTGACCAATATTCCTCACTGCTGCCTCCCGTAGGAGTCTGGGCCGTGTCTCAGTCCCAGTGTGGGGGATCATCCTCTCAGAACCCCTAGGCATCGTCGCCTTGGTAAGCCGTTACCTTACCAACAAGCTAATGCCACGCATGTCCATCCTGTACCGCCGAAGCTTTATTTTATAAGCCATGCGACTCATGAAAACTATGGGGTATTAATCCGGATTTCTCCGGGCTATCCCCCTGTACAGGGCAGGTTGCATACGCGTTACTCACCCGTGCGCCACTCGTGTGCCCCCGAAAGGGCCTTACCGTTCGACTTGCATGTGTTAAGCCTCCCGCTAGCGTTCATCCTGAGCCAGGATCAAACTCTTCGTTGTAATTAAAAAGTTTAAATGTCTATTTGCCTGGCACGATGGGTTTTCCTCTAAAAGAAAATTGAACTCCTGGTGCTTATCTTCTTTCCTTTTCAATATTTTCAATGAACTTGTCTTCTTTCTTTTACTTTCGCTCTCCTGCCCAACCCTCAGTTGCCGTCGGACGGGCCGAAAAAAGCGTTGCAAAGATAGGTAATCTTTTGCGTTAATCCCAAATCTTTTTTTGCCTTTTTTCTTTAGGCTCCAGTACCGGTTATCAACGCCCGCTTTTCGCTAAAAACGTGGCCGCAAAGATAAACCCTTTTTTCCCGGCTTTCCATATACTGCTCAAGATTTTTTTTCGGCGGATTCCGGCCCTGCTAAACCGGACTATTCCGGCTCACTGCTTCCCCTTTTCACTACCGGCTGAACGCTGCCCCCCTTTCGGAAAGCGGGTGCAAAGAAAGCGTATTTTTTCCTATTACTCCAAACCCAAAGGCAACTTTTTCAACAAAAGAATCAAAAGCCGTTCATTTTCAAGAATAAAAATCTACCAATACGTCGATGGATTGCATGCCTTTTTTGCAAGGGGGCGAGTTATTAAACGAAATTCATGGCCAAAAGGTTTACAAATACGACAGGGAAAAGCAGTTTCCTATGAAATTTCCAAGAATTGATCCCGGATTATGAAATCAATCCATTTCACAAACCTTGACTGACATGGATTTAAAGAGGCAAAATACTTTCATCTCAACCTCCAGTCCAAGTCGTTCGGTAGAGCTCCTGGTCAGTTCAATCAGAAGCGGGAATCCGACATCCACCAGGCAAACGACCTGCCCGTTCTCGTAAAGCAAACGCCTAATGGTTCCTTCCAATTGGTTTTGGATGGAAATATTGGGAACCGACTGCAACGAAATGGCAATATCGCCTGGCGGTACCGAAACTTTTACTTCTCGTCCCAAAACAACTCCTTCATTGCAAGCTTCGCAATGCACCTTTACCTTTTTCTCTCCTTTCTCACCGGTAAGCGTTGTTATTCCCTGCGCTTCGTCGACTTCATCGACATAAAGCGAAATCACATTCAACAATCCTTCTCCGGAACTCCGCGGCAACATCTTTCGTGATAATACGAGATCGAGATATTTGCCGAATGCCTCAACACGACCGTCACGCACCATGAGAATTTCATCGGTCAGGCGAAGGATATCGGGCAGATCGTGACTCACCACCAACATGGGAATCCGATATTTCCGGTGAATGCGTACCAGGTAAATCAGGATTTGTTCCCGCAAGGCGCCATCGACGGCAGAGAAGGGTTCATCCATCAACAATAATTGCGGAGATTTCAACAGAGCTCGTCCCATTGCAATCCGCTGCTGCTCACCGCCAGAACATTGTTCTGGCTTCTTTTTTAGAAGATGCCCAATTTCCAGGGTGGAAACCACATCGTCAAACTGAATTTGTCGTTTCGATTTCGGCAAAAGCCTTTCGCCATAGCGGAGGTTTTCTTCCACCGAGAGGTGTGGGAAAAGCCTGCCTTCCTGAAAAACAACGCCCAGTTTCCGGTAACGGGAAGGAATATTTTTCTTCTGTGTTTTATCAAAAACAATCTCGTCGCCTATGCTGATGAACCCGTCATCAGGACTTAACAAGCCACTAATTAACTGAAGTAACGTCGTCTTTCCATGCCCGGAGGGGCCATAAATCCCGGTAATTCCTTTACCAAAGGCACATTTCATATCAAACTGAAATGCTCCTCGTGATAAAGTGGCCTGGAATTCAATAACGTTCTTCATCGGATTAACTCTTCTTTTGATTTTCTATTTTCTTGAGCGCTTTATCGCTCTACGATTCAGGAATTCTGCTACAATCATTGCCAGTAGCGATAACAGAACAGATATCATCACCAAACGGAACGTAGCCGTGTCCTGACCGGGAACCTGCATATAGGAAAATACTGCCAACGGCAGCGTTTGGGTCTCCCCCTCGATGTTTCCCGCAAAGGTAATGGTGGCACCAAATTCCCCCAGGCTTCTGGCAAATCCCAGAATAAATCCGCTAATGATACCCGGCGAAGCCATTGGCAACGTGATGGAAAGAAATGTCGTTAACCGCGAAGCTCCCAATGTACGAGCAGCCTCTTCATATTTTTCGTCGACCAATTCGATAGCCAGCCTGATGGAACGGGTGATTAACGGAAAAGAAACAACCACACTGGCCAACAGTGCTGCATAAAAACTAAAAGCGATGCGAATTCCCGTGAGGTCATAAAGCCATTTACCAATGACTCCGTTAGTGCCCAGAATAATGAGCAAAAGATAGCCTGTTACAACCGGAGGCAATACCAACGGAAGATGTATCACTCCTTCCAGCAACGCTTTTCCACGAAATTGATTGCGTGCCAGAAACCACCCTATTGCAATGGCAAATGGCAATGCAATTATCGAAGACCAGATAGCTACTTTCAGCGAAAGCGAAATGGCCGATAAATCGGAAGCAGTGAAGTTAAACAGGTCGGTCATTTGTTATTATTGGATTTTCGAGGTTCAGCGATGGTTTTAAAGCCGAACTTTTTCCAAATATAATCAGCTTCAGCGGAATGCAAATATTCCAGTAACGAATCGGCAGTCGAACCACCAAATTTCCCTTTTGCGGCCCAGTATTCAACCGGCTGATGCGAATCTTCCGGGAAAACGCCTACCGCTCTGACTTTTTTCGATTTCATCGCATCGGTAGCGTACACAATTCCCATTTCGCACTCGCCCAATTCCACCACCATCAGCGCCGAACGTACATCTTTTGTTTTCAGGAAACGAGACTGCAGAGGCTTAAACCACCCCATCGATTTCAATGCTTCAGCTGCATATTGCCCTGCCGGAACGTGGGCCGGATCGCCAATCGCCAACCGACAATTAAAAGAACCGGGAAAATTAAGTGATGAAGTAATGGGCAATGTGTCGATGCGACTATTCGTTGGAACAACAACGACCAGACTATTTCGGGCCACCGGAAAACAAAAGGTTGAATCAGCAGAGCCATTTCTGCAGGCGAATTTCATCCATCGCGGACTGGCCGAAAGGTAAATTCCGGGAGCGGCACCTTCCTGCATCTGCCGGGCCAGGGTTCCTGAAGAAGCAAAATTCAATGCTACCTTTACACCCGATTTCGTTTGATATTCCTTAGCTAGATTTGACACTACATCGGCTAAACTCGCTGCCGCGAAAACGCTGATTCCCTGCTTCGACTTTTCTGATAGATTCTTCTTGCCTGTTTTCGATTGACACGAAAATAAGAATATCAGGATGAAGCTAATGAGGCCGGTCGTTAAGCGCATATATTCACAATTTCTACAAATATAAAAAGGTAACTGAGAAGGTTTTCTGCTCATAAACATTTACGACAAAATGAAGAACGAATTTATGCAATTACGGAAAATCATATCGTTCAGTACATATTACTTATGATTAATTTTTATTATTTTTACTGACACGCGAATAGCATTTTCCCTATTTCCATAGCCATTTTATTGCAATTTAAAATTCAATATAATGAGCTGATGAGCAGAAACTGAATACCGGAATTCCGCTAGAGCCCAAATAAACTTTTCCCAAATGAGCCAGATTATTCAATGTAACTTAACCACGCATCCACACCAATTAGCGTTCATCGATTTACTAAATCACTACATTTCGGACGATATGGGTGGTGGGGAGACATTGAACCGATCGAGAGCCGAAGAACTTTTCGTCCAATTAAATAATCAACCCAACTTCCGTGCGTTTTTTGTTCTGTATGAAGGAGAAGTTGCCGGGATGATTACCACATTCAAAAACATTTCAACTTTCCAGGCACGTCCACTCATTAATATTCATGATGTGATTGTGAAAAAGAGCTGCAGGAATAAGGGACTAGGGCACAAACTAGTAGGCTATGTTCTTGCTTTGGCTCGAAATGAAAATTGCTGTCGGGTTAACCTGGAAGTACGGGAAGATAATCACCGGGCCATGGAGGTTTACCGTGATTTCGATTTTGGATCCTCCAATCCCAAAATGCTTTTCTGGGAACGAATACTCGATGACTCGGAAGAAGGAATAAAATCGACCGCAGCTGAAAAAGACTTATCCAGCGAGTAAAATAGGAAGAGGCCCCGGATGGAGGCCTCTTTTGTTTTATGCTTCATATTTGTAATGTCCGATATCTTCGAGTGATGAAACACGAATAAATTCGGACCTGGAACGCACTTCGGCCTTGGCAATTTTATTGAAAACAACTGCTGAACGCAGAAACGAACTGTCCCGGTTGGTATCGAGAACCAGCAAGTAACTCATGATGATGTAACCCGCCATCTCAACCAATCTGCGTGCGTGGAAATCGAGGAATTCATTATCCTCTGCATCATGCACTTTCTTTACTGCTTCTTCGTAATCCTCCGTAAGCGAAATAAGGGTACGGCGGAATTTCTCCAATTCGGGTTTCAGCTCCGCTTTCTCGTATTCACGTATTTTCTTCAGATATCCACCGGTTGTCACACCACGAATGGCTGCAACTACCTGCAACTGGGTCGTTCCTTCATAAATAGAAGTAATACGGGCATCGCGATAAATACGTTCTACCGGATAATCCTTCATGAAACCGGAACCGCCATGGATCTGAACTGCATCGTAAGCATTCTGGTTACAGTATTCAGAACTGATACCCTTAGCCAACGGCGTGAAGAAATCGGACGAACGCTGGTATTCCTTCATTTCGTCACGCTCTTCTTTCTCCAGTTTGCGCTCTTCCGAAATATGTTGATAAGTCTTGTAAACATCTACAAAGCGAGCAGTTTCATACAACAATGTACGCGAAGCATCGAGCTTAGCTTTCATTACTGAAAGCATTTCGTACACGGCCGGAAACTTAATAATCGGTTTGCCGAATTGCTGACGCTCACGGGCATAATCCAACGCTTCCCGGTAAGCAGCCTCCGAAACACCGACTGACTGAGCAGCAATTCCCAAACGGGCACCGTTCATCAACGCCATCACGTACTTGATTAGTCCCATACGGCGTGAACCAACCAACTCGGCCGGTGCATTCTTGAACACCAGCTCACAGGTTGGTGAGCCGATGATACCCATTTTATGCTCAATACGACGAACTTTTACGCCTCCTTGTTGCTTGTCATACACAAACATCGAAAGACCACGGCCATCATTCGTCCCTTCTTCTGAACGGGCGAGGACCAGCGAAATATCGCCGTCGCCGTTGGTGATGAAACGCTTCACACCATTCAGTAACCAAACATCATTTTTCTCGTCGTAGGTTGCTTTCAGCTGGACAGACTGCAAATCGGAACCGGCATCCGGTTCGGTCAAATCCATCGCCATGGTTTCGCCTTTACAGACCCGGGGCAGATAATACTCTTTTTGCTCAGGCGAAGCGAACTCATTCAGCGTTTCAGCGCAATCCTGAAGTCCCCAGATGTTCACGAAACCGGCATCGGCGCGTGAAACAATATCAGCAGCCATAATGTAAGGAACAATCGGGAAGTTCAATCCACCATACTGCCGGGGAAGAGTGATACCCATCAAACCTGCATCAACCAGCGCCCTAATATTTTCGACAGTACCACTGGCATAGTTAACGTGCTCGTTAACAACCTCAGGACCTTCCTGATCAACACCTTCGGCATTGGGTGCAATGATGTCACCACTAATTTCACCCACCACTTCCAGCACGCGATCGTAGCTGTCCATGGCATCCTCAAAATCAAGCGGCGCATAATCAAAATTTTCCTTGTCGCTGAAATTCCGCTCTTTGAGAGCAACAATCTTCTGCATCAGCGGATGCGTCAGATAGAATTTCAAATCTTTATTATCGGTATAATAATTAGCCATTTCTCTAATTTTTACGGGACGGACCCGGTTCAACCCTCAATTACTTGGTGTTTGATTTATAAAACCTGACCATCTTGGGAATCACTTCACCAACATCACCGTGAATTACATAATCGGCAATGCTGTTGATGGGTGCATCGGGATCGGTATTGATAGAAATAATCTGTGCCGATTCTTCCATGCCGGCCCGATGCTGAACTTGTCCCGAAATGCCACAGGCGATGTATAACTTTGGACGAACAGTGACCCCCGTCTGTCCAATCTGACGTTCGTGTTCGGCATAACCGGAATCAACAGCTGCACGCGAAGCCCCAACTTCACCGCCCAATACTTCGGCCAGTTCGTATAACATTTTGAAATTCTCTTTGGACCCCACGCCATATCCGCCAGCAACAATAATCGGTGCGCCTTTTATATTCACCTTCTTTTTCTCCATGTGGCGCTCGATAACCGAAACGACAAAGTCTTCATCGGATACATACTGAGCCACATCCAGCTTCTTCACTTTGCCTTTGTACTCCGGATTCATCACCTCCTTTTTCATCACACCTTCGCGAACCGTCGCCATTTGCGGACGGCAGTCGGGATTGATGATAGTAGCGATGATGTTTCCACCAAATGCCGGGCGAATCTGATACAACAGATTTTCGTAGGTTTTACCAGCTTTCTTGTCTTCATGCGGTCCAATTTCCAGACTGGTACAATCGGCAGTTAATCCACTATGAAGAGCAGAGGAAACACGTGGTCCCAGGTCACGTCCAACAGGAGTTGCTCCCATCAGGGCAATCTGCGGCTTCTCTTTATCGAAAAGCTTATTCAGAATCGTTGCGTGAGGTGATGTAGTAAAAGGCTCCAAACGGGGATCGTCGGCAATGTGTACCACATCTGCACCATAAGGGAATATCTGATTTTCGACGCCATCGAGTCCTTTACCGATGACGACAGCTTCCAGTTTGCATTTGAGTTGATTGGCCAGGCTGCGTCCTTTGGTCAGCAATTCCTGACTCACCTCGGCCACAACGCCATCCTCAACTTCGCAATATACAAATACGTTATTCATGATTTTCCGTTTTTTTAATCGTCTGTTTGAGCGGCATCAACCGATGGTGTGGCTCAAGATCAATTCTTTCATTAACAAATCGATATCCTTGTCGACCGGTTTGAGAACCTTCGCATCTTTTGCCTGCAATACTACATTCTCAATTTTCTTTACCTTGGTAGGCGAACCGCTCAGTCCAAGCTGTTCCTGCTCAGCCTTGATATCGTTCACGGTCATTTCACGAATATTGAGGAAAGGACGCGAATCATACAGAAAGAGGTAATCTTCGCTGGCTTCCTGACGCTCGGTTACCGTACGTGCGTGTTTGTATTTCATCAGCAATGCAGCATTCCGGGTACGGCACGTCGCAGCACTGCCGTTTACAGTCAATACCAATGGAAGCGGAGCCTTAACGGTTTCCACACCGTTCTCGAGGCGACGAAGAGCCGTAATATGCTTCCCATCTGTATCCATTATTTTCTCGACGTATGTTACTTGCGGAAGTCCCAGTTTTTCAGCTACCTGCGGGCCAACCTGGGCCGTATCACCGTCGATAGCCTGGCGGCCGGCGATAATCAAATCAACTTCGCCCATCTCTTTGATAGCCTGTGCTAATGCATATGAGGTAGCTAAGGTATCAGAACCGGCAAATGCCCTGTCTGTCAACAAAACACCGTCATCAGCGCCACGATATAGTCCTTCGCGGATAATCTCAGCAGCACGGCCTGGGCCCATGGTTAATAACGAAACGGTTGTTCCGGGATAACGGCCTTTTAATTGTAAAGCCTGCTCCAGCGCGTTCAGATCCTCGGGGTTGAAGATGGCGGGCAAGGCAGCCCGGTTCACTGTCCCGTCGGCTTTCATGGCATCTTTCCCAACATTTCGGGTATCGGGAACCTGTTTTGCCAAAACTATAATTTTTAAACCCTTCATAGTGATTCGGTATGAGTTTTATATTCACGGAAGTGAGCAAATATAGAATTTCAACCATATGTTATCAAGATGAGTTTAAGACACTTCGATCCGAATTAGGTTTTCTTTTTGGAAAAAGAGTAAAAGCACACCAAGTTTGGGATGCTCCACATCCCATGGTTCAAGAGATTAAAACAAATTAACCTTCCGGTCGAAAGTTTATGATATTATCGAGCCACTACTCAATTTAGAATAATTTTATTGAATTAGGCTCTTTGTAAATACAATAGAAATGTCTACTTTAGGGGGAAATATTATAAAAATGGAGAACAAATTCAGAAGCCTTACTATTTTTGAGTTTCAGGAACGTTTCCCTGACGAAGATTCTTGTTATCAATATTTGACTGAACTAAAATGGGGGACTGGCTTTGTTTGCCCCAATTGTGGACACACCAATTATTGTAACGGAAAGCGCCTATTCGACAGACAGTGTACCAGTTGCCACCGAATCTCCTCCCCAACGAGCGGGACATTGTTTCACCAGTTAAAGTTCTCGGTATTAAAGGCCTTTTACATTGTTTATTATGTAAGTACGAGTAAAAAAGGGATCAGCAGTACGGAACTAAGCAGAAAGCTTGGGTTAAGACAAAAGACCTGCTGGAAGTTCAAAGGCAAGGTAATGAAAGCCATGGAAAGCAGTGGCAACCATAAAATCGATGGCAAGGCCGAAGTTGATGAAACAGTTGTCGGCGGCCAGGAAGAAGGGGTTGTGGGGAGAAAAAACGGCAAAAAGAAGTTGGTTGTATTTGCCATTGAGAGAAACGGCAAAGGAGTTAGCCGTATGTACGGAAAGGTCATCAAGCAGAGCAGTTCGAAGGAACTTGGTGGGTTTATGAAAATGACCATTGAGACAAGTGCACAAATAAAGACAGATAAATGGCGAGGATATTCCCCTTTGGTAAAAGACTTCAGTAATCTTGTGCAGGTTGATTCAGGGAAAAAGGGCGGCAACTTCCCTGACTTGCACAGGTGTATTATGGGCTTCAAAGGCTGGCTCCGGGGCATGCACCACCAAGTCGAAAATTTGCAAGCCTATATTGATGAATACTGCTACCGGTTTAACCGAAGTAATATGAAGGAAAGAATCTTCGATAGCCTTTTAACCAGAATGGTTAATGCAGAGCCCTTCCCTTATAAACAAAGTATTATTTAAATGCCTAATTCAATAATTTTATTTTCGGAACGACTCTAAACGAGGGCGAATCGGTGCGAATGGTTTGGATACTGCGGATAGGAATTCCCTCTTTTTTAAAAGTATCAAAATTCCTGCGGAATAATAGTTACTATATGTTATAGTTGACCATCTCCCGAAAATTGGATTGATCAAGTTCCACAATCCAGTCATATCGAAGTTTAAACATGTTTTATATATGAGGAAAGCTGGTTTAAAAAGGATATTTTAATTGTGTAAACAACATACAATGCAGCGCTCGATGTATGAAGAAAAGCCACCCCTCAATAATGAAGGATGGCTTTAGAATTTGGTTCGTATCTATTATCAGGCCAGGAATGTCATCAACACACCGGCAGCAACGGCCGAACCAATAACTCCCGAAATATTACTGGCCATGCAGTATTGCAGAAGATGATTACCCGAATCATGCTTCAAAGCAATTTCGTTGGCCACACGCGATGCCATTGGGACAGCGCTCAATCCGGTAGCTCCCACCAGCGGATTGATTTTCTTTTTGGAGAAAACGTTGTACAACTTCACAGCAACAATTCCACCGGCAATGGAAATGGAAAACGCCAGAAATCCGCCGACAATGATGCCGAGAGTTTTGGGTTCAAGGAACACATCTGCCGTCATGGTAGCACCTACGGTCAGGCCCAGAAAAATAGTAGCTGAGTTCATAATGGTTGTGGTAGCCGCATCGGTCAGGCGGCTCACTGTACTTCCAATTTCCTTCACCAGATTACCGAAGAACAACATCCCCAAAAGCGGAGTTGCTGTAGGTACCAAAATGGCAATCACGATGATCATTGTAATGGGGAACAGAATTTTCACCAGCTTCAGATTTTTGATCTTATGCTTTGGTGGAAAGAGTTTGTCCTGCTCCTTCATGTTAATCTTCAACTCATTCTTCGATACCATGCCTCTCACAACCAATGGTATAATAACGGGAACCAACGACATATATGAGTATGCAGCGATGGCAATCGGTCCCAGCAGATGTGGCGCTAATTTGATCGTGGTATAAATAGCTGTCGGGCCATCAGCACCACCGATAATTCCCAGCGAACCAGCTTCACGCGGCGTAAATCCCAAACCGATAGCTGCCAGAAATACCGTGAAAATACCAATCTGAGCTGCGGCGCCAAAAAATGCCAGCCGCAGGTTCCGCAACATCGGCCCAAAGTCAGTCAGCGCGCCAACTCCCATAAAGATCAACGGCGGTAACAAACCGGTTTTGATGAGTGCATAGTACAGAAAGTTCATGATGCCAAACTTATGGGCAATCTCGAACAGGTTCATGTAATGCTCTTTTCCTAACGCAATGCTTTCGCCGGGAACAACGCCCATCTGGCCACCCGGAAGATTCGCCAGAATAATTCCGAAGGCAATGGGCACGAGCAATAAGGGTTCATATTTTTTTCGAATTCCAAGATACAAGAGCACCGAGCCGATAAACAACATCAGCAAAACGGAAGGGTGCCCGAAGATCGCCTGAAATGCGGTCATTCGATACAGACTTTTTAAAATTTCCATGTTAATCAGGTTTCAGGCCTTATTTAATCCGGACCAGTACATCATCCTCTTCCACATCGCTGCCACTATTTTGAACAAGTTCCACAACCTGTCCGCCTACATCGGCTTTAATGGCATTGTATGTTTTCATGGCCTCTACATAACCTATCAGGTCACCTGCGTTAATGGTGTCTCCCACTTTAATTGCAGTCTCTGATGAGTCCTTGGTCAGGTAAAATTTACCTTCCAGCGGTGCCAGAATCTCACGAACTTTTCCATCAACTGCAGGCATGGCTGCTGCCGGGGTACTCGTTGAAGCAGGTGCTGCTGGAGCTCCAGCCGTTGTTTGCTCGTCACCATACGAAACCGTCACCTTGAAAATTTCGCCGTCGACATTGATATTCATGGATGTGGGAGCAAAATCAGCCAATGAAGCGACTGCTGTAGCTGCCGGTTTAACCGGCTCAGGCTTCGTATTCACGCCGCTTCCTTCTGCTTTTCGCTTGGCCAAATCTTCGTTAAAAGCTTTCTTGGCTTCGCCTGATTTATAGGCCCGGTATTGTTCGGGATGCATAGCCAGTTCGAGCAATTCCTCGTCATCCTGACCGTAATCCCAACCTTTTTCGTCCATTTCCTTACGGAAAGTATCGAGCGCATCCGGATACGGATCCTGCGGATGCCCGGTATAAAATTCTTTGCCTGCTTCTTTGGCAAGTTGTGCCAATTCCGGTGCCAGTTCTCCGGGCAGTTTTCCTGAATATCCTAAAAGCATGTCCCAGATGTTGTCTGCAATCATCGACCAGCGCCCTTTGCCTTTCTCCATCTGCATTACATTCATCAGCGCCAGGTTCTTCACATACTGGCTAAAGGGTGTTACCAGTGGCGGGTACCCCAATTTTGGCCAAATGTATTTCACTTCATCGAAAAGTTTGATGAGCAAATCGTCCTGCGAAAGCTGTGGCTCGTTACGTTTAGCTTTCCATTTATTCAGACTGGCCAGGTTATTTTCCAGATCGGACATCAAACTTCCCATCATACCACCGGGAAGGCCGGGACCAATCAACAAGGAGTTAATATAGCGGTTACGCGGGTTTATATAATACCCGAGGAAATCATCCATAAATTCCTGCGTCAGGCTACGGACTTTCATGTACTCAACCATATTGATATCCGGCACATCGAAGCCGTCATCCTTCAGCATCTCATGAACGGAAAGCAAATCGGCATGTCCTGTTCCCCATGAAAGGGGTTCCATACCTACATCGATAATGTCAGCACCCGCACGGGCAACCTCCAAAATAGAAGCCATGGTAAATCCGGGAGTCGTGTGCCCGTGGTATTCAATCACGATATCGGGATGTTTTTCCTTGATGCCGGCGGTAATTTTCCCCAACCATGCGGGGCGGCCAATTCCGGCCATATCTTTCAGACAAATTTCATCGGCTCCCGCCTGAATCAAATCATCTGCCAGGTTCACGTAATAATTTACCGTATGAACTTCGGAATAGGTAAGCGAAAGTGCCGCCTGGGCAATCATTCCGCCTTCTTTGGCATATTTAATTGAATCCTTGATATTGCGGGGATCGTTCAAACCACAAAAAGATCGGGCAATGTCGGTTCCCTGTTTCTTTTTCACCTTGAACATCAAACGACGAACATCAGCCGGGACAGGGCTCATGCGAATGCCGTTCAGGGCACGCTCGAGCATATGGGTTTGGATTCCTGCATCGTTGAAGGGCTGTGTCCATTCACGGACTGATTTATTAGGATTTTCACCAAAAAGGAGATTGATTTGCTCAAATCCACCACCATTGGTTTCCACCCGTGCAAAACATCTCATATTAACGATATGCGGAGCGACCTTCACCAATTGGTCTACCCGGGGCACATATTTCCCCGACGACTGCCACATATCACGATACAACAGTGAAAACTTAATCTTACGCTTCATAGTTACATTATTTTTGCCGACATCGGCACAGTTGTTTTTATTGTTTTAAGGTTATTGGCTGGCTGGCATGGGTGGTCAGTCCAGTCAAAGTTTTTCGATGTTGGTCATTTTTCCTTTGCCCCTGGTCGTAATATTTACTACTGCGGTAATAACTGCCAGTTTTTTCCGATTGATTCCTTTGTCTGTGTCAGTAGGAAAGACCTTTTCTGCTTCCGGAAAATATTTATTAACCAACCGGATAATTACATTTCCGAAAACGACAACAAGAAGAAGAATCAGGAAAACGGTGATCATCCCTACTCCAAGAAGCTTAAATGCCAGAGCATATTCCTCACTCATAATCTAACTATTTAATAATTTACATTTTTATATAAAAGTTTTTCCATGAAGGCCAATTTTAGTGATTATTACATTCAAAATGAAACTAAATAGTGGCCCCAGAATTTAAACTCGCCCTAAAAAAAAAGGTCCTTCCGAATCGAAAGAACCTTTTAACACTTATTGTCAATTACTTAAGCCTCACCCTTGGGTCCAAAGGTCATGGGGATACCCGGCTCATGTCCTTCAGCAATATTTTTGATGGGGCCATGAAGCGATTCATACTTTTGGATATTATCCTGCAATGCTTTCATAAGCCTTTTAGCGTGTTCCGGAGTGAGAATCACCCGCGATTTCACCTTGGCTTTCGGAAGCCCCGGCATTACACGTATAAAATCCACAATGAACTCGGTTGGCGAATGGGTGATGATAGCCAGGTTGGAAAATGTTCCCTGTCCTACTTCATCACTCAACTCGATGTTCAACTGCTGTTGTTGATTTTTATCTTCATTCATGGTAATACAGGTTATTCAGCATCTACATTTTCGGATGCCTTGATGTCTACCAAACGATCGTACTCCTCACGTGAGCCGACTACCAGGTTGCGGTATTCGCGTTTACCTGTACCCGCCGGAATAAGGTGTCCACAAATGACATTTTCCTTCAGGCCTTCGAGGTAATCGACCTTTCCGTTGATAGCAGCTTCATTCAATACCTTGGTAGTTTCCTGGAACGATGCAGCTGACATCCACGACTTGGTTTGTAGTGCCGCACGGGTAATACCTTGTAATACCTGGCTCGAAGTGGCAGGTACTGCAGGACGTGCTTCCACAATTTTCTTGTCGCGACGTTTCAGTAGCGAGTTTTCATCGCGCAAACGACGGGCCGTGATAATCTGGCCTGAACGCAAGGTTTCCGAATCACCCGGATCGTTTACGACCATTTTGTCGTAAATCCAGTCATTCTCCTGGTTGAATTCGCTCTTGTCGACAATCTGTTTTTCCAGGAATCGGGTATCTCCCGGATCATCGATATCAACTTTGCGCATCATCTGGCGAACGATTACTTCAAAGTGCTTATCATTGATCTTTACCCCCTGCATGCGATAAACGTCCTGTACTTCATTCACAATGTACTCCTGAACTTCGGTCGGGCCTTTAATCCGTAAGATGTCAGCCGGAGTGGTAGCGCCATCAGAAAGCGATGTACCTGCCCGAACATAATCGTTCTCCTGAACCAAAATCTGACGAGACAGCGGAACCAAATATTTCTTCACATCGCCTAAGCGGGAAGTGATGATAATCTCGCGGTTACCCCGCTTGATTTTACCCAATGAAACCTCGCCGTCAATTTCAGAAACAACCGCTGGATTGGAGGGATTACGTGCTTCAAACAGCTCAGTTACCCTCGGCAGGCCACCGGTGATATCGCCCGCTTTACCGGAAGCACGCGGAATTTTCATCAATACATCACCCGCATTCACCGTCGCACCTTCATCAACACTCAAGTGACCTCCTACCGGGAGGTTGTATGAACGCAATACCTCGCCCTTCTCATTGAGAATACGTAACGTTGGGTTCTTTGTTTTATCGCGCGTTTCAACGATTACTTTTTCCTTATATCCGGTCTGCTCATCGGATTCTTCCCGATAAGTTATCGAGTCAATCAAATCCTGATAAGAAACGCGACCTTTGAATTCGGTAATAATAACACCGTTGTACGGGTCCCATTCGCAAAGCTTGCTATCCTTACTAATAGGTTCGCCTTCTTTTACGTAAAGTTTAGAACCATAAGGCAATGTATGTGTCGACAACGGAATACCCGTATTCTTATCTACAATTTTCAACTCGGCCAAACGACTAACAACAATATCCATCTTGTCGCCGGCATCGTCGGTCCATTCAACTGAACGGAGTTCCTCGAACTGGGCAATACCATTGTAACGTGCCACAACCGTAGATTGTGACGAAACGTTACCGGCAATACCTCCCACGTGGAACGTTCTCAGTGTAAGCTGAGTACCTGGCTCACCAATGGACTGGGCAGCAATAACACCAACCGACTCACCAGCAGAAACCATGCGACCGGTAGCCAGGTTGCGTCCATAGCATTTGGCGCAAACTCCAACTTCAGATTCGCAGGTCAGTACCGAACGGATTTCAACACGCTCGATGGGTGATTCGTCAATAATTTTTGCTACCTCTTCGGTTATTTCCTGTCCCGAACGGATGATCAAATCACCGGTCATCGGATGGAAGATATCATGAACGGTGGTACGCCCCAGAATACGTTCATACAGCGATGCAACGATCTCCTCGTTGTTCTTGATAGCGCTGGCTACCAATCCACGCAGTGTACCACAATCACTTTCCGTAATAATGACATCCTGGGCCACGTCAACCAGACGACGGGTCAAATAACCCGCATCGGCAGTTTTAAGTGCGGTATCGGCCAAACCCTTACGTGCACCGTGAGTAGAAATAAAGTACTCGAGTACCGAAAGTCCTTCTTTGAAGTTGGCCAAAATCGGGTTCTCAATAATCTGAGCTCCGGTTGAACCTGACTTTTGGGGTTTCGCCATCAAACCACGCATGCCACAAAGCTGACGAATCTGCTCTTTAGAACCACGGGCTCCTGAGTCAAGCATCATATAAATCGAGTTGAACCCCTGCTTATCAGTACTCAACGTTTGCATTACATTCTGCGTCAACTTCGCGTTAACATGTGTCCAAATATCAATTACCTGGTTGTAGCGTTCGTTGTTGGTAATGAACCCCATATTATAGTTGGCCATCACCTCTTCAACTTCGGCATAACCTTCAGCAACCATATCTGATTTTTCATCCGGGATAATAACGTCATCGAGGTTGAATGACAGGCCTCCACGGTATGCCATTTTGTAACCTGTATTTTTGATGTCATCAAGGAATTGAGCTGTAATGGCATTGTTGGTCCGCTTCAGAATCAACGAAATGATTTCACGCAAAGCTTTTTTCGTCAACAGTTTGTTGATGTAACCAGCTTCTTTCGGTACCAATTCATTGACAATGATTCGACCTACCGTGGTTTCAATCATGTGCTCCTTCAGCTCGCCATTTTCATCCAGGTCAACCACTTTACAGTTGACAATGGCATGCAATTCGGCTTTGCCTTCATTATGAGCAATAATTGCCTCTTCAGGTGAATAGAAAGTCAAACCTTCGCCGCGTGCACCTTTTCGTGGTTTGGTCATGTAATACAAACCCAATACCATGTCCTGAGAAGGTACGGTAATCGGAGCACCGTTGGCCGGGTTCAGCAGGTTATGTGACGACAACATCAGCAACTGAGCTTCAAGAATCGCAGCATTACCTAACGGAAGGTGAACAGCCATCTGGTCACCGTCGAAGTCGGCGTTAAAACCGGTACAAACCAACGGGTGCAGACGGATAGCTTTACCTTCGACCAATACCGGCTGGAATGCCTGAATAGAGAGTCGGTGAAGCGTAGGAGCACGGTTTAGCATAACCGGGTGTCCTTTCATCACATTCTCCAGAATATCCCAAATAACCGGATCTTTCCGGTCGACAATTTTTTTCGCCGATTTAACCGTCTTTACAATTCCGCGCTCAATCAGTTTACGAATAATGAACGGTTTGTAAAGCTCGGCAGCCATATCCTTCGGAATACCACACTCGTGGATTTGAAGAGTTGGTCCAACCACAATTACCGAACGGGCTGAATAGTCGACACGTTTACCCAGAAGGTTCTGACGGAAACGTCCCTGCTTACCTTTCAGCGAGTCGGAGAGTGATTTCAGTGCACGGTTATTATCCGTTTTCACTGCATTGGATTTACGGCTGTTATCGAAGAGTGAATCAACCGCTTCCTGAAGCATCCGTTTCTCGTTACGGAGAATCACTTCGGGGGCTTTAATTTCAATCAGTCGTTTCAAACGATTGTTCCGGATGATAACCCTACGATACAAGTCGTTCAGGTCGGAAGTCGCAAAACGTCCACCATCCAACGGTACCAGCGGACGCAAATCCGGTGGGATTACCGGTACAACTTTCACGATCATCCATTCCGGCCGGTTACGGCCTTTCGATGCACGGAAAGCTTCAACGACCTGGAGACGTTTCAACGCCTCGTTTTTCCGCTGTTGCGAAGTCTCCGTGTTAGCTTTGTGACGGAGATCGTAGGACATTTCATCCAGGTTAAGACGTTCGAGCAGACGATACAGTCCTTCGGCGCCCATGTCAGCGATGAATTTGTCCGGATGATCATCATCCAGTGTTTGATTCTCCTTCGGCAGCGTCTCAATGATATCGAGATACTCTTCTTCCGTAAGGAAATCAAGATATTTTACACCATCATTACGTTTGATACCCGGGTTAATAACCACGTAGCGTTCGTAGTAAATGATGGAATCGAGTTTCTTGGTTGGCAAACCAAGCAGGTAACCGATTTTGTTCGGAAGTGATTTGAAATACCAAATGTGGGCTACCGGAACCACCAGTGAGATGTGTCCCATGCGCTCGCGACGTACTTTCTTCTCTGTCACTTCAACACCACACCGGTCACAAACGATACCGCGGTAACGGATGCGTTTGTATTTCCCGCAATGACATTCATAGTCTTTTACAGGCCCGAAGATCCTTTCACAGAAAAGACCGTCACGTTCGGGCTTATAGGTGCGGTAATTAATCGTCTCTGGCTTCAGTACTTCCCCGTGTGAACGTTCCAGAATTTCTTCCGGAGACGCCAAACTGATGGTAATTTTCGAGAAGTTACTTTTGACCTTGTTGTCTCGTCTGAATGCCATAATTTATCGAAAGAGTTTGTAAAGAATACAATATCTGAAGTATGGTGCTTCGGGTATACCGGGCATGTAAATATACCCGGTTTTCCCAAAGCGTAATATTCTACTACTCGAGGTTTACGCTCAATCCGAGCCCCCTGAGTTCGTGTAACAATACATTCAACGATTCGGGTATACCCGGACTTGGCATCGGATCGCCTTTTACAATGGCTTCGTAGGCTTTGGCCCTTCCAATGACGTCGTCGGATTTCACCGTCAGAATTTCCTGCAGGATGTGTGATGCACCGAATGCTTCGAGTGCCCAAACCTCCATCTCTCCAAAACGCTGTCCACCAAACTGTGCTTTGCCACCGAGCGGCTGCTGCGTAATGAGCGAGTACGGACCAATCGAACGGGCATGCATCTTATCTTCAACCATGTGACCCAGTTTAAGCATGTAGATAATACCTACGGTTGCCGGCTGATCAAATGGTTCACCGGTTTCACCATCATGCAGAACAGTTTTACCGAAACGTGGTACACCTGCTTTATCGGTGTATTCCGAGATTTCGTCAAGCGAAGCACCGTCGAAAATTGGAGTGGCAAATGTCAACCCCAGTTCTTTACCGGCCCATCCCAGAACGGTTTCGTAAATCTGTCCCAGGTTCATACGTGATGGTACACCCAGCGGGTTCAGTACGATATCAACCGGAGTTCCGTCTGCCAGGAACGGCATATCTTCGTCGCGTACAATACGCGATACGATACCTTTGTTTCCGTGGCGACCGGCCATTTTATCACCAATCTGCAGTTTCCGCTTTTTAGCAATATATACCTTGGCCAGCTGGAGAATTCCGGCAGGAAGTTCGTCCCCAATGGTCACGTTGTAACGTTTACGACGGGCAACAGCTTCCGCTTCCTTGTACTTCATAATGTAGTTGTTCACAAGGTTGCGAATCATTTCGTTCTTATCCTTATCGGTCGTCCACTTATTCGGATTCACATTCAGATAGTCGATTGACTGCAGTTGCTTCAAGGTAAACTTGGTTCCTTTCGGAATAATGTCCGTATTGAAATAATCTTTCACACCCTGTGATGTTTTACCATTCACTAACGTGAAGATTTTATCGTAAAGAATCTCGTTCAGCTTTTCAATCTCGGATTCAAACTCGCGGTCGATTTGCTCGAGTAGAGGCTTGCTGGTGATTTTGCCTTTTTTCTCTTTCATGGCACGAGAGAAAAGCTTTTTATCAATAACAACACCACGAAGCGACGGGGAAGCTTTCAACGAAGCATCTTTCACATCACCGGCTTTATCACCAAAGATAGCACGGAGCAGTTTTTCTTCCGGTGAAGGATCGGATTCTCCTTTCGGAGTAATCTTACCGATCATGATATCGCCGGGTTTCACATTCGCTCCAATGCGAATCAAACCATTTTCATCGAGGTTGCGGGTAGCCTCTTCACTAACGTTTGGAATGTCAGAAGTGAATTCTTCAGCACCTCGTTTTGTATCACGCACTTCGAGTGAATACTCGTCGATATGAACAGAAGTGAAGATATCTTCACGGACTATCCGTTCCGAAATCACAATAGCATCCTCGTAGTTGTATCCCTGCCATGGCATGAATGCCACTTTCAGGTTACGTCCCAATGCCAGTTCACCATTTTGGGTTGCATATCCCTGGGTCATTAGTTCACCTTTGGTTACCCTTTGGCCTTTGTATACCATGGGCGTCAGGTCGATGCAGGTTCCCTGGTTGGTTTTCTGATATTTAGGAAGATAATATGTTTTGCTGTCCGAATTAAAGCTGACAAAACGCTCGTCATCGGTCATATCATATTTAACGACAATCTTTTTCGCGTCAACATAGTCAATCACGCCGTCGCCTTCAGCGGCAATCTGAACGCGGGCATCGCGAACCACGTAGCCCTCGAGTCCGGTCCCAACGATCGGAGCTTCAGGACGCAACAACGGAACAGCCTGACGCATCATGTTCGATCCCATCAATGCGCGGTTGGCATCATCATGCTCGAGGAAAGTAATCAATGATGCAGCAATCGATGCAATCTGGTTAGGACCAACATCCATAAGAGTCACCTCTTCAGGACTGGCTACCGGATAGTCGGCTTCGAGACGCGATTTGATTCGTTTATTGACAAATTCGCCTTCTTCAGTCAGTGGTGCGTTCGCCTGGGCGATAACTTTTCCTTCCTCCTCTTCAGCCGTCAGGTAAACAACATCATCGTTACTCAGACTTACTTTTCCGGCTTCCACCTTACGATAAGGGGTGGAGATAAATCCAAGATCCGTAATCTTTGCAAATACACAAAGCGAAGAAATCAAACCAATGTTCGGGCCTTCCGGGGTTTCAATCGGGCACAGACGACCGTAGTGTGTGTAGTGAACATCACGAACCTCGAAACCTGCCCGTTCGCGTGACAGGCCGCCCGGACCAAGAGCTGACATACGACGTTTATGCGTCATTTCGGCCAGCGGGTTGGTTTGATCCATGAACTGCGACAGTGCATTGGTACCGAAGAAGGAATTGATAACCGATGAAAGGGTTTTCGAGTTAATCAGGTCAACCGGTGTGAACACCTCGTTGTCACGTACGTTCATTCGCTCACGAATGGTACGCGCCATACGGGCCAGACCTACACCAAACTGGTTGTACATCTGTTCACCCACTGTCCGTACACGGCGGTTCGACAAGTGATCGATATCGTCGACGTCAGTTTTGGAATTGACGAGTTTTATGAGGTACTTGATGATTTCGATAATGTCCTCTTTGGTAAGAACGCGGGTATCCATATCAATATTCAGCCCAAGCTTTTTGTTGATACGGTAACGTCCAACTTCACCCAAGTCATAACGAACTTCGGAGAAGAACAATTTTTCGATTACATCACGTGCAGTTGCGTCATCCGGCGGTTCGGAATTACGCAGTTGTCGGTAAATATGCAGTACTGCTTCTTTCTCCGAGTTACACGGGTCTTTTTGCAAGGTATTGTAAATGATGGCATAATCACCCACATTTTGTTCTTCTTTATGCAGAAGAATCGTTTTTGCGCCCGAATCAAGGATTTCTTCGACGTGTTCCGGTTTAATAACCGTTTCACGATCGATGATAACTTCGTTACGCTCAATGGATACCACCTCGCCGGTATCTTCATCGACAAAATCCTCCACCCATGTTTTCAGAACACGAGCAGCCAGTCTGCGTCCAACAACCTTTTTCAATCCCGATTTCGAAACCTTTACTTCATCAGCGAGACCAAAGATTTCGAGAATGTCTTTATCGCTCTCGTATCCAATTGCACGCAAAAGGGTGGTAACTGGTAATTTCTTCTTCCGGTCGATGTAAGCAAACATCACATTATTAATGTCAGTGGCAAACTCGATCCAGGAGCCTCTGAAAGGAATAATCCTAGCTGAGTAAAGTTTGGTTCCATTAGCATGTACACTCTGCCCGAAAAATACGCCGGGTGAACGGTGCAGCTGCGATACAACTACCCTTTCAGCTCCGTTAATCACGTATGAGCCACTTGGTGTCATGTATGGCACGGTGCCAAGATATACATCCTGAACAACCGTATCGAAATCTTCGTGCTCGGGATCGGTACAGTATAGCTTTAATTTGGCTTTTAAGGGTACACTGTAAGTGAGCCCACGCTCGATACATTCGGTAATCGAATATCGAGGCGGATCGACCTGATAATCGAGGAATTCGAGGACAAAATTATTTCGGGTATCAGTTATGGGGAAATTCTCCTGAAAAACGCTACTCAAACCTTCGTTTTTCCGCTCTTCAGGAGAGGTTCCCAACTGGAAAAATTCTTTGAAAGATTTAATCTGCACCTCCAGAAAGTCGGGGTACTCGAACCTACTCTTAGTAGATGCAAAACTAATTCTTTGATTTACAGTATTTGAAGACATTAGCAACCAAATTAAGGAACCTAAAATATAAACATAAAAAGGCTTAGAATCCCTTTACGGGATCCTAAACCGTATATAACCTCAGAACTATAGGTCAAAGTCTTATTTGAGTTCAACTTCAGCTCCAGCTTCTTCAAGTTGAGATTTCAGCGATTCAGCCTCTTCTTTCGAGACTTTTTCCTTGATGGCTTTCGGTGCACCGTCAACCAATTCTTTAGCTTCCTTCAGGCCAACACCCGCTAATTCCTTAACCAGTTTTACTACGGCCAGTTTAGAACCTCCGGCAGCATTAAGAATAACATCAAACTCTGTTTGAGCTTCTTCAGCGGCAACTTCACCACCAGCAGCAGGACCAGCAACGGCTACAGCAGCGGCTGCAGGCTCTATGCCATATTCTTCTTTCAGGATCTCAGCCAGTTCGGTAACATCTTTTACAGTCAGATTTACCAGTTCTTCTGCAAGCTTTTTAAGATCTGCCATTTTCCTCGAGATTTAAATATTAAGTAATTAAATTTTTTAACTCTAAATTGTAATAATAATTAGGCGTTACGC
Organism: Prolixibacter sp. SD074; assembly: GCF_009617895.1. NCBI lineage: Bacteria > Pseudomonadati > Bacteroidota > Bacteroidia > Marinilabiliales > Prolixibacteraceae > Prolixibacter > Prolixibacter sp. SD074. Next base: position 88,039 of record NZ_BLAW01000001.1, on the reverse strand, counting down.
TCTTCCAATGTTTTCAATACACCAGAAATAGTTGTTCCTCCAGATTGAAGGGCCGAGATAAGATTCTTGGCCGGTGACTGGAGCAGCGCAATAACGTCTGCAAGCAATTCTTCTTTTGATTTGATATTTACCAATACGTCCAACTGATCGGCACCAATATATGTTGATTCTTCAACATAAGCACCTTTCAATACAGGCTTCTTGTTCACTTTGCTGAACTCTTTAATGAGCCTAGCTGGTACGTTACCTGTATTGCAAAACAGAATGGACGTATTTCCTTTCAGTACGTCATAAAGCGACTCAGCTTCCTTTTCAGAATTTTCGAGGGCCCTACGGAGCAGTGTATTCTTAACTACAATCAGTTTTACTTCACGCTTGTGACACAACCGCCTTAAGTCATTTGACTTCTCAGCATTCAGGTCGGCTGTATCGGCCAAGTAAAAGTGACTGTATGAATTGATCTGCTCGGTTAATTGATCAATAACCTCTATTTTTTCGGATCTTTTCATCTCAATAATCTTTTACTTAGTCCAAGCAAGACTTAGGTTCAACCTGAATCCCCGGGCTCATGGTACTGGAAACATAAATGCTCCGGATGTAAGTACCTTTCGCAGCGGCGGGCTTTAATTTCTGAATGGTATGCACAAACTCGCGGATATTCGCTTCGATTTTGTCCGGTTCGAATGATGCTTTTCCAACTGAGGTATGAACAATTCCATACTTGTCAACTTTGAAGTCGATCTTACCCATCTTTACTTCCTGGATTGCCTTACCAACTTCCATGGTAACGGTTCCACTTTTGGGATTGGGCATCAGACCACGAGGGCCAAGGATACGACCCAACTGACCTACTTTTCCCATTACCGGAGGCATAGTGATCACAACGTCTACATCGGTCCAACCATTTTTGATTTTATCAATGTATTCATCCAGACCAACATAATCAGCTCCTGCTTCATTGGCTTCGGCTTCCTTCTCAGGAGTTACCAACGCCAGAACCTTCACTGATTTACCGGTTCCATGGGGCAAAGTCACAACACCGCGTACCATTTGGTTGGCTTTCCGGGGATCGACCCCGAGCCGGACGTCTACATCAACCGAAGCATCGAATTTCGAACTGGTAATTTCTTTTACCAACGCTGATGCTTCCTGCAAAGTATAGACTTTCCCGGCTTCGAGTTTCTCCAAAGCAGCCTTTTTATTTTTGGTAACTTTTGCCATTTGGACGTTTACTTTTTTAGTTATTAAATGGAGAATCTCCGTTTACGGCAATCCCCATACTCCGAGCGGTACCGGCAACCATACGCATAGCCGATTCCACGGTGAAACAGTTCAGGTCAGTCATTTTGCTTTCGGCAATTTCCTTCACCTGATCCCATGATACCTCTCCCACTTTATTAACATGAGGCTCCGAAGATCCTTTTTTCACCTTTGCTGCATCGAGAAGTTGAACTGCTACAGGCGGTGTTTTTACGATGAAGTCGAATGACTTATCGGCATACACGGTAATTACTACCGGTAATACTTTGCCTGCCTGCTCCTGCGTCCTGCTGTTAAACTGCTTGCAGAACTGCATGATGTTCACCCCTTTGGCACCAAGGGCCGGACCTACGGGAGGTGAGGGATTCGCTGCACCACCTTTAATCTGTAATTTAATTAATCCAGCAACTTCTTTTGCCATAACGTTTTTTTAGAAAAAGTTACGTTACTCCTTTTCTACTTGCATAAAGCTAAGTTCCAAGGGTGTTTTTCGACCGAAGATCTTAACCATTACTTTCAGTTTCTTCTTTTCCTCATTGACTTCTTCAATGATTCCATTGAAACCGTTGAACGGTCCATCGATCACTTTGACGGTCTCTCCTACAACGAACGGCACTTCAAAACCTTCGCCACCTTCCTGAAGCTCGTCAACCTTACCAAGAATACGGTTTACTTCTGACTGACGCATGGGGACCGGTTCGCCCCCTTTGGTGTCACCCAGAAAACCAATTACATTGGTAATATTCTTTAGCATGTGTGGAATTTCTCCCACCAATGCTGCTTCAATCAGGACGTATCCCGGGAAGAAATTGCGTTCTTTCGCTACCTTCTTACCGTTTCGGATTTGATATACCTTTTCCGTCGGGATTAAAACCTGTGAAATGTAATCTTGAAGACCAGCATTCGCAATTTCGTTTTCGATATATTCTTTTACCTTCTTTTCTTTCCCTCCGATGGCTCGAAGAACATACCATTTGCGTTGAATTTCACTCATTACGGTCCTCCAGAATCAAATTAATAGAATAAACTGTAAACAAATTTCATCAAATTCTCAAAAGAGATATCGATCAAAAATATTAACAGTGCGATTATTAAGGAAGCAACCATTACTACTACTGCACTATTCTGTAATTCCTTCCAGGTTGGCCATGTAACTTTGTGTACCAACTCGGTATAGGCTTCAGCAAAATACGATTGTATCTTCATATCTGAATTTAATTCGTTTTATTTCTCTTTGCGAGATGTCGGGCAGGAAGAGTCGAACTTACCAGCAAACACCCCCAATGGGCTCACCCGTTGTAAAAGCAGTCCCGGGCATAAAGTCCGGGACTGCTTTATTGCTTTAGCTTTATGCTTTCAAATCACTCAATAATTTCAGTAACCTGACCTGCACCTACGGTACGGCCACCTTCGCGGATAGCAAAACGCAGACCGAGGTTCAAGGCAACCGGGTAAATCAGCTCAACAGTAATTGATACGTTGTCGCCAGGCATTACCATTTCAGTTCCTTCAGGAAGAGAAATTTCACCGGTTACGTCAAGGGTACGCAGATAAAACTGTGGACGGTACTTGTTGTGGAAAGGAGTGTGACGACCACCTTCTTCTTTTTTCAGTACATAAATCTCAGCTTTAAATTTGGTGTGAGGAGTGATTGTTCCTGGTTTTGCCAGAATCATACCACGTTTGATTTCCTTTTTATCAACACCACGAAGCAACAAACCTACGTTGTCACCAGCCTGTCCGTCGTCAAGAATCTTACGGAACATCTCAACTCCGGTACAAACAGTTTTACGACCTTCAGCACCCAAACCAATCAACTGCAACTCATCTCCAGTGTGTACGACACCAGTTTCGATACGACCGGTAGCCACGGTCCCACGACCAGTAATTGAGAATACGTCCTCTACAGGCATCAGGAAAGGCTTATCAATATCACGGGGAGGAAGCGGAATCCAGTTATCAACTGCATCCATCAGTTCCATCACTTTTTCTTCCCATTTTTCTTCGCCATTCAATGCGCCAAGTGCAGACCCCTGGATAACGGGAGTATTGTCACCATCGAATTCGTAGAAATCGAGCAGTTCACGAACTTCCATTTCAACCAGTTCCAACAATTCTTCGTCGTCAACCATGTCAACTTTGTTCATGAAAACAACGATCCTGGGAACGTTTACCTGGCGAGCCAACAGGATGTGCTCACGAGTTTGCGGCATAGGACCATCAGTAGCAGCTACTACAAGAATGGCTCCGTCCATCTGGGCAGCACCAGTTACCATGTTCTTTACATAGTCGGCGTGCCCCGGACAGTCAACGTGTGCGTAGTGACGATTTTCAGTCTGGTACTCGACGTGAGCCGTATTAATGGTAATACCACGCTCCTTTTCTTCAGGTGCGTTGTCAATAGAATCGAATTCTTTTACTTCAGACAGCCCCTTCTTAGCCAGAACTTTAGTAATTGCAGCTGTAAGTGTTGTCTTACCGTGGTCCACGTGGCCAATGGTACCAATGTTCACGTGGTCTTTGGTCCTGTTGTAATGTTCTTTAGCCATAAATCCAAAAATTAGATAGTGTGTTTTTAATTTTCTATTTGTAAATCATCTAATCTTTTTACGAGCCGATGACGAGAATTGAACTCGTGACCTCTTCCTTACCAAGGAAGCGCTCTACCCCTGAGCTACATCGGCAAAACCAGAGCGGGAGACGGGGCTCAAACCCGCGACCCTCAGCTTGGAAGGCTGATGCTCTATCAACTGAGCTACTCCCGCAAATTTTACGTGGGGAGAGCAGGATTCGAACCTACGAAGGCATAAGCCAGCAGATTTACAGTCTGCCCCAGTTGGCCACTTTGGTATCTCCCCATCTCAAGAAAATATGATGAACTTTTTGCTGTTTTCTACAATAATCGGGAAGCTTTAACTTCAAATAAAAACCCCCACTCATTTACATAACAGCTATTTACCCGTGATAGTTGCGTTCAATTCAAAGCCACCTGCCCAAATCACGCCCCGATACACAGAACAAACCATTTCCAAGGAATTACTCCTTAAAAATGGTTTGCAAATGTAAAAAATTTTTTGCCTAAAAAGCAAATTTACCACACTTTTTTTAAATTATTTAGCCTTTAGTTTTTCCTTGTATTTCTTGAGCTGACGACGTAATGCATCGATCGCCGAATCGGTCGCTTCCTCGAAGGTTCGGGCCTGCTTTTTGGCAAAGAGGTTTTCGTTGGAAGGAACGGACAATCTTATCTCCGCAATCTTGTTTTCCTTTTCCTCATCATTTTCCAATTTTAGCACTATATCGGCACCGATAATCCCGTCAAAGAACAAGTCCAACTTGTTTACTTTTTTCTCACAAAATTCGACCAGCTTCTGATCGGCCTTGAAATGAACTGCTTGTACTTTAACGTCCATCATAAATCCTCCATTCGTTTAAGCCCTGGGGTGAGCTTGTTTATAAACTTCTTTTAGCTTCTCAAATGATGTATGGGTGTAGACTTGCGTAGCTGCCAGGTTTGAATGTCCCAACAACTCCTTGATTGCATTCAGGTCTGCCCCATGATTCAAAAGATGTGTGGCAAAAGTGTGCCGCAGGATATGCGGACTTTTTTTATCGAGTGTGGTAACTTTAGCCAAATGTTTTTTCACAGAACGATAGACCAGCTTATCGTATACCGGCTCACCGGCTGCTGTCATAAATAAAAAACAAGACCCTTCCCCGAAAAGTTCACGACGTTTGGTAATATAGGCGGTCAAATCACGATTTATTTCACGTGGATACGGGACCAGGCGTTCCTTATTTCTCTTGCCCAACACTTTCACCATCGATTCATCCTGATTCAGATCGTCCATTTTCATGGTTCTCAGCTCCGCCAGGCGAATACCGGTACCATAAAAGAGGCTTATCATGGCCTTATCGCGCACTCCTTCAAAATCATTGGTGAAATAACGGCCATCGAGCAACCGGTTAATTTCGGTTTCCTGAAGGAAGGAAGGAAGACGTTTACCCGCCCTTGGCGAAATAACGCGATCCATCGGGTTCTTCTCCATCAATTCCTCCCGCATCATAAACCTGAAATAGGTCTTCAGCGTCGAAAGTTTCCGATTAACAGTCCGGGCCGAAATATCCTGCTCCATCATGGAAATAATCCATTGCCTGACCAAGTGATAATCGACCGCCTTTAAACAAAAATCCTCCACCAATTCATTCCCGAAAGAAATAAACTGATCGAGGTCTTTTTTATAGGCCGCCAGCGTGTGCGGCGAATAACGCTTTTCGTATTTCAGATAATTCAGAAATGATGCCTGATTAAACATTGAAAAGGGTTAAAGATTTGAATTCAAGATACGAAAAAAATCGCACCCATTTTACATGTCTCAGCCCTTAACATGCGTTAATCTTCTTCATGCTGCATTTGCTGAATATAGATCGCTTTTTTAATCTCCGTGCGACGTTCAACTGAAGGTTTGGTATAAGCCTGACGGCTACGCAGTTCTTTTACTACTCCGGTTTTTTCAAATTTTCTTTTGAAACGCTTGAGAGCACGTTCGATGTTCTCTCCTTCTTTCAAGGGAATTACAATCATACCGTTTCCTTATTACTTAATTTATTCTAGTTTCTTTATTATTCCTGATTTCGGGTCGCAAATTTATGAATATTCCGTTACGAATCAAACTGTCAGCACTAAATAATTAGTGCCAACGACAAATAATGCTATCGAAATTTACGGCGCAAAGATAATGTAAGGATGTAGTTTTTCAACTTTTTCAGGAAGGAAAATATCACCAAGGGCATCAAAACCTTCAATCTTGCCCAGTTTCTCCCGTTTGTTCACTACCGCTTTAGCTTCACGATAGTCGATATAAGGATGACGGGCCAAATCGCCCAACGAGGCAAAATTGATTTGAATGGGGCGGAGAGCTTCTTTTGAAGCCTTTAAATAAGGCCGGGCTTTATTGTAATGTTCTTCCCTCAGGCCATAAACCTCTTTTAATTGACCGACAGAATAATATCCGCCCAACAGCTTTCTGTATTTAACAATGCGCCCGGCTAACACGGGACCAATTCCTGGTAATTTTTCCAGACTAACAGAATCAGCCCTGTTTAAATCGATAACCGGAATTGCGATTCTCTCTGGAATGGCAACTTGCAACCGGGCTATTTTAAGTGCCGATGATTTTCGAGGAGGCCGATTCTTGACGATTCTCTTAACCCGAGGCACCGTATCCTCAGCCAGCCGGACAAAAGGCACGAGTTGCTCACTAACCGAACCGGACAGTCCATAAATTTTCCCAACGTCTTCCGGCTTCCTGAAACGGCCGCCTTTCCGGAGATAATTTACCCAAATGGATGCCGGCTTTTCCGGAATCCCCATTGCAATTAACTGCTCTTTGGTTGCTTGGTTTGGATTGAACGGAACAAGATGCAACCGGCTTTTTTCCCTGGAAAGGCTATCCAGATGTTTTTGATATGTCGCGACCTGTTCTTCCCACTCCGAAAAATCGTATTTCGGTGCTGGGATAATAATTGGCAACATCAAATTAATTCCAATAATTACCAACAAAATGGTGAGCAAAACCAACAGGCCGTTTTTCTCTCTTTTCGAGAAACTAAAATATGTGCGCAAAAACGAAAATTTCATTAATATGAAGGCTTGGATTGTAACTTCTATATTAAAGTTACAAAAAAAGCTTCCTGCTAACCAGAAATCTTTTCAGTGAATTCGATATTGTCGGATTAAAATTTCAGGATCCCAAGACTATTCAGAAAAACAAAGGCAATAGCCACCGGTGCCAGAAACTTGATGATGAAATAGTAGGCCTTGAAGAGTCTTTCGTGTCCGCTTTCACCTTCAACACCCTTTTTTATTACGCCCTTTTTAAGAATATAGCCGGCAAAAATGGTAATTAATAATCCGCCAAAAGGCAACAGAATGTTGGAAGAAACGTAATCGAGCAATTCGAAAGCGGTTTTTCCGAATAGTGTAACATCTTTCAGTGGCCCGTATGATAAGGCGCTAAGAACCCCCAATATTCCCGCCGCAATTCCCGACATCCATGTGGCTTTTTTCCTGCTAATTTTTAACTCCTCGGCAAAATAGGCCACAATTACCTCCAGCAACGAGATGGAAGATGTTAGTGCGGCAATGACCAACAGGACAAAAAACAACAGCGCAAAAAAATATCCGCCGGGCATTTGCTGGAAAATATTCGGCAGCGTAATAAACACCAGTTTGGGGCCTGCATCGGGCTCGATATTGAAAGCGAAAACTGCCGGAAATATAGCGATTCCAGCCAATACAGCAATCAGTGTATCGGCAAACGACACGGATGCCGCCGTACTCATCAATCTCTCTTTCCGGTTAATGTAAGAGCCATAGGTAATAATGGTTCCCATTCCCAGGCTTAATGAAAAGAAAGCCTGTCCCAATGCCTCCAGAACCGCATTTCCGGTTAGTTTGCTAAAATCGGGTTTAAACAAAAACTCCAATCCTTCGCCTGCGCCGGGAAGGGTTATCGCCCGGATGTCGAGAATGATGATAATAACGAGCAACACCGGCATCAGAATTTTAGTATACTTCTCAATTCCTTTGCTGACTCCTGCCACCACAATAGTTGAGGTTAGAAGAAGAAAAATCAACATCCACAAAACGGGCCAAAACGAGCCGGAGACAAAATCGCCGTACATGGTATTCAACTCTACCGGAGTTTTCCCGGCAAAGCCATTTTCGACAGCCTGAAGCGTATATTCGAGCGCCCAACCGGCTACGGCGCTGTAAAAGGATAAAATCATGAACGCAGCTGCCACTCCCATTATACCGACCAATGGCCAGCCAGTTCCGGTGGACAGAAACTTAAACGTTCCGTAGGCATTACGTTGAGCGCTTCGACCAAGTGTCATTTCAGTTAGCATTAACGGAATGCCAATGAGAATAATGAAAAAAAGGTAAATCAGGAAAAATGCTCCTCCCCCGTTCTCTCCCAGGACATAAGGGAAGCGCCAAATGTTACCAAGTCCGATGGCCGAACCCGCAGCAGCGGCAATAATGCCAAAGCGACTTGTAAAACTGTCTCTCTTTCCTTGCATAAGGTGGTTCGTGTTAGTTCAATAAATTGAAATCGCAGATAATCCCTATTTAGAATAAATAAAAGCTTTTTATAATCAATGTTTTACAACGAACAAATTTGTCATTTTTTTTCGGATTGCCCAAGATGCTTCCTAACACGAACAAATGTATATAAACAAAAAAACCACCTCCGGGTGGTTTTTATATTTGTATCGTTCGGTTTGAACTTTCTTAATCGCGATCGATAGCGTTCAATGCTTTAAACGCTTCTTTCAAACGCGCAATAACACCTTCTTCTCCGGCACGCAGCCAAACGCGGGGATCGTAATGCTTCTTGTTCGGTTTATCTTCACCTTCCGGGTTACCAATCTGGCTCTGAAGGTAGCCGTGGTTTTTAGCTTCGAATTCACGAACACCATTCCACATTGCCCACTGAGTATCGGTATCGATATTCATCTTGATAACACCATACCCAATCGCTTCGTGGATTTCTTCAGGTTTAGAACCAGAACCGCCATGGAATACAAAGTTAACCGGCTTCTTATCTTCGATACCCAGTTTTTCAGCAATGTAATCCTGTGAATTTTTCAGAATAACCGGACGCAATACAACGTTACCCGGTTTATAAACTCCGTGAACATTACCAAATGAAGCGGCAATAGTGAAGTTGGGCGAAATTTTACTCAGTTCAGTATATGCATAGAAAACATCCTCCGGCTGTGTATACAGCAGCGCATTATCTACACTGGTATTGTCAACTCCATCTTCCTCTCCACCAGTGATACCGAGCTCGATTTCAAGAGTCATACCCATTTTGCTCATGCGGGCAAGGTATTTTTTACAAATCTCGATATTCTCTTTGAGTGGTTCTTCAGAAAGGTCGAGCATATGTGAACTGAACAACGGTTTTCCGTATTGTTCGAAATGTTTTTCACCTGCATCGAGCAATCCGTCAATCCATGGTAACAGTTTCTTTGCTGCATGGTCGGTATGCACGATCACGTGCACTCCGTAGGCTTCAGCAACCGTATGAATATGTTTTGCAGCTGAGATCCCACCCAGAACAGCAGCTTGCTGACCTTCGAGTTTTAACCCTTTACCTGCATAAAAAGCAGCACCACCGTTTGAAAGCTGAATGATGACCGGTGAGTTAACAACTTTGGCAGCTTCCAAGACTGCATTAACAGTATCGGTCCCGGTTACGTTTACTGCCGGAAGAGCGAAGTTGTTTTCCTTGGCTACTTTAAAAATGGTTTGAAGGTCTTTCCCGGTTACAACACCAGGCTTAATGTCTTTAAATAATTTTGCGCTCATAGCTCTTATTTTTCAGGTAGATATAACTTACTATAAATAACCTTATTCTCTTAGTTATTTTTTCGAATAACCGATTGCAAAGGTACGAATAAAAAACGAAACAATGTTTTACAACACTTGTTAAAACAACGTTAAAAGGGATACCCGATAGCAAAGTTAACGTTGAAATCATCAATTGTATACGGGCGGTTACCGATGATCCATCTGGAGCCTTCCGGGCGCAAAGGATCGCGTAGTTTCATTCCGACATCCAGCCGGAAAATTACGTAGGAAAAATCGAACCGAAATCCGGTTCCTGTTCCCACCGCTAACTCATTATAAAACTTATCCAGACGAAACTCGGTTCCCGGGCGGTTATCTTTCAACGACCAGATATTACCCACATCCAGGAAAAAGGCTCCTTCCAGCATACCAATCATCTTATAGCGATATTCGATATTACCCTCCAGTTTAATATCTCCTGTCTGATTCGGGAAAGCATTCGGATCTGCCTTATAAGTACCCGGGCCAAGCGCTCGGACCGGCCAGGCCCGAATATCATTGGCGCCACCTGTAAAATATTTACGTTCGAAAGGCACCTGTTTCGAGTTACCATATGGAACGGCAATCCCGCCAAAACCACGAATAACAACGGTATTATACTTATCGAGCACCCAGCAACGACGATATTCCAGGTCGGCCCGGAAATACTGGGCAAAAGGAGTTCCCAGAAATTTGTATTGGCCTCCCGCTAACGTGTCCGTCAATTCCTGGGGACGATTGGCCAGTTTGCTGTAACCATACAAGGTATTCCCTGCTGTTTCGAATGAGGCACGCAGATATTTATAGTTGGTCCTTTTCTGCAAACGCTGTGTATTGTATGTATAAATGTAATTGAACGATGAAATGGAGTGATCGGTATATGAGCTACGGATATACAGATTCTCGATGGATGCAATGAATCCCGGATCGTACGAGAACATTTTCACCAGGTTAAAATCCAGCAGATTGATTCGGTGTGTCGAGAATTCAGACGATTTCCACTGATAACCAAAACTGGCACGCGCAATGGTCCGGGTGTAATCGGGACGACGCTGGTAATTGTATGCCAGGTTGAAAAGTGTTTTGGGAGTGGAGTATTGAAACAGCCTATTTGACCGAATGGGGGCCAAAAATTTGGGCAGCGTAAGTTTGGTGTCAATACCTGTTTCCAGTGTATTGAAAAATTTGACAGAATCCTTCACACCATAGCTTTGCCGCTCGGTTGCCCCACGCAATTGCACATCGAGGATCTCTCCCCCTTTGAAAAGATTTCGGTGTTGATAATTTAAATTCCCGGCGACCCCCAGGTTCCCCGATGAATTCGTTCCTTCGAGCGAGAATGAATAGGATTGCTTGGTAGATGGGGTTAATTGAATGATACAATCGAGCATTGGGCGCCCCATTGAATCCCGTTGCCCGGTATCCTCAAACTGAATATTAATCACCTTGAACAACCGCAGTAAGGATAATTCGTTGTAGGTGCGCTCTACTTCACTCACCTTATAATAACCCGCATCACCAATATGGTTCGCATTGATGAGCAAATCCGGACGGAAACGCAACGATTTTTTATAGATGAAGTAGTAGTTGTCAACTTTCAGCGTATCCTGCGGGACCATGTCCATATTCAGGTGTGCACTGAATAACGCTTTACGGGGTTCATATTCCGTAAGGAAATAAAAATTCCGGAATGTAAACTTCTTATGCGGCTGGTATTCGATATTACCCAGCGAATCCTGTATTTCCTGCTCTCCAACCAACATCGTTACGTCCGACTGCCGTTTCCCCAGAGTTGTATCGGCCTCATAGGAAATGCTGTTGCGGTTCATCCGATAATAACCTTGATCCTTTAACGTGCGAACCATCCGCATTCGCTCACTGCCCAGTTTATCCATGTCCAGATTTTCACCGAGATGAACGGCCGACAATGTCGAATCCTGACGCACAATTGTCCGGAGTGAGTCGTCAAGCACGTTGACCTTGTAGCGACTGATTGTATAAGGTTCATTGGCCACAATGCGATAGACGACTTCAGCCTTTTTCTTTTTGCGATAAACCGTATCGGTTACCTCTGCATCATAATAGCCCTTATTGTGCATATACCTTTCCAACTCTTCGTCTGAGCGCCTGGTCAGGAAGGGATCGTATATCACAGGTGCTTCACCTATTCGCTTCAGCCAACCATCTTTTTTCTTTTGTGACGATAAGTTGTAAAGTGCCAGATGAAACTTCCAGAATCCGAGAATCGAGGTGTTAGGTGTCTGCCGAAAATAACTCTTTAACTCCTGCTTGTCAATGTTTTTCGTATCAGACTCAACCTTCACTTTATTCAACAGGTATTCATCCTGCGGAACAAATTTCGTTGTCCGGCAGGAAAAAATTAGTAAAACCAGAAAAGCCAATCCGAAAATCAGCTTTATTGTTCTCAACAAATCCTTCAACACATTGAAAATTGGAAACCTCACAAATATAGTGAACTCAATAATTTAAAATCGTTTATTTTTGCTGAAGTTAATTATGAAACTCAGTATAGCGGTTTGCTCTCAAAAAACAAAATAAAACAACTCCGTTTGCTTCATCTGAAAAAATTCAGACGCAGTGAAGGCCTTTTCGTTGCTGAAGGCCAAAAACTTGTTTTCGATCTGCTTGATTCAGGAATGAAAGTCCGGGAAGTCTTTTGCTCGCCGGAATTAATTACAACAGTCGAAAAAAAGGGGTTTAACCCAAAAAATATACACTCCTCACAGTTAGTCGATCTAAAGAAAATATCGCAATTAAAATCAGCACCTGATATCATTGCCAGCGTGCAAATTCCTGAACATTCATTGTCCTGGGAAGAAATTGCCGGCGATCTGTGCCTTGCGTTGGACGGCATCCAGGATCCGGGCAACCTCGGAACCATTATCCGACTGGCCGACTGGTTCGGCATCCAACATATTCTTTGCTCGGAGGATACGGTTGATTTATACAATCCTAAAACTGTTCAGGCCACGATGGGCGCTATCGCCCGAATCAAGCTGCATTACGGAAATCTGCCCGATTATCTTCAACGCGCCAACGAAATGGGAATTCCGGTATACGGCACATTTCTCGAAGGCGAAAACATTTATTCCGCGCCTCTTTCTCCTAACGGGATTATTGTGATGGGTAACGAAGGAAAAGGAATTTTGGGAAGTGTTGAACCGCTGATTCGGCATAAGATTCACATCCCCAACTTCCCGGCGAACCGGAAAACATCGGAATCACTGAACGTGGCCATGGCTGCCTCCATTACTTGTTCTGAGTTCAGACGCCGGATGACACCCCGCAAACCTTAACCACCGCTTCGGCACATCGTTCTCCATCAATGGCAGACGAAACAATACCTCCGGCATAACCCGCACCTTCACCGCAAGGGAAAAGTCTTGGGACTTGTATGTGTTCCAGAGAAATTTTGTCTCGGGGAATTCGTACCGGAGACGATGTGCGCGATTCTACGCCCAGAATGAGCGCATCATTTGTGAGAAATCCGTGGGCTTTTCGCCCGATTTGAGCAAATCCCTTTTGCAGTTTCTGGCGAATAACCCCGGGCAACCATTCATGCATCGGCGACGACTGAATTCCTGGCCGGTAAGAGGTCTCCGCCAAATCATACGATAAACGCCCCTTCACAAAATCATCCAACCGCTGGGCCGGCGCCATTAGCGAGCGGCTAGCCTGCCGGAAACACTTCTGCTCCAAATCGGATTGAAAATGAAGACCAGCCAACTGCTCAAACCGTTTATAATTTTTCGGAATATCTTCCAATCGAATCTCCACGACAATTCCTGAGTTGGCAAACCTTCCGCCCCTCCCCGAAGGCGACATGCCATTTACCACCAACTCTCCCGGAGCCGTCGCTGCAGGGACAATCACTCCGCCCGGACACATGCAAAAAGAATAAACTCCACGCTGTTCCACCTGCTCGACGAAAGAGTAGCTGGCAGCCGGAAGAAATTCGCCTCTGGGCCTTCCGTGATACTGAATCAAATCAATCAGCTCCTGCGGATGTTCAACCCGCACCCCCATGGCAAAAGGCTTTCCTTCGACAACCAGATGTTTGTCGTGCAGCATTTGATATACATCGCGGGCTGAATGACCGGTGGCCAAGATGACAGCTTTCCCCGAAAGGGTTTGCCCGCTCTTTAATTTTACGCCGGTGGCTTTGCCGTTTTGACTGATAACATCGGTTACCCGCGAATGAAAATGAACTTCGCCACCAGCTTCGATTATGGTTTTGCGCATAGCCGTTACCACCCGGGGTAATACATTGGTCCCGATGTGCGGATGAGCATCAATCAGAATATCGTCCTGGGCACCGTGAAAATGAAGAATTTCCAGAATCCGGTTGACATCTCCCCTCTTTTTCGAACGGGTGTAAAGCTTGCCGTCTGAAAATGTTCCTGCCCCACCTTCACCAAAACCGTAATTGGAATCCGGATCGATCTGCTGCTCGCGATGAATGGCGGCGATATCGCGTTTGCGCTCACTCACACTTTTCCCCCGCTCCAAAATAACCGGTTTCATTCCCAGTTCGATAAGGCGGAGTGCAGCGAACAAACCTGCAGGCCCGGCACCGACAATAATCACCGGATCGGCTTTCGACACATCAGGATAGATTTTTTCAGCTGGTTTTAACGGCTTGGGGCCTTCATCGATAAAGGCCAGGATACCCAAATTAATCCGGATATCACGCTTCCGGGCATCCACCGAGCGCCGACGAATGACGATTCCGCTGACTCGATCTTCATCCAAACGTAACTGGGATGCCACAATTCGTGACAACTGTTTTTCATCGGCGGCCTGCTTTGGGCTGACGGAAATGTTTATCTCTTTTTGCAACTTATTTCTGTACTTAAGGTCATACGATTCCTGTACAAGGAACTTTCCGCTACAAAAATACAAACATTCAGGCCTTGCCTAACGAGGAATTATTCAAAATAAAAGACAAGTGAAAAAACATTGGAGGTAAGCCGTTCTATTGCGAAACCGTAATAAGGGATACGATTTTCATTGGTTCCAACATTGTGATCGATCAAATTATCGACTCCAAAAGAAACACGCAATTCGGTGGATAACCGGAAAAACTGCAGATAGGAATCCAGTCCCATCGCAAAATCGACATAAGTTCCCGTTTTATACATATGAAATACGCGCTCTGCTACCCTTTTTTTCTCCAAGTCGATGCGATACGTACCGCCAAGATAAATGTAGGGACGCAGGTTGCCGTATCGCTTTCCCTTCAGGCGAACGCCTATCGGTAGATCAATGTAAGTAGAAGGAATATTCAGATAAGACTTCTCATCCAGTCCGTTTGTTCCCAAGCCACTTAAAATATCCGGGTTAATCGTATCGTTATAAACCAATTGACGACTGCCAAAACTCATTCCAGGCGTAATGCGTAAATCGGCAAATTCCGCCAGTCGGAAATTGGACACAATCCCTACACTGAAGCCCGGAGAAATTGGATCAACATCGGCACGGATCGAACGGTTATGGTAATATTCGCTTGTTTTATTTTTGATGGCAGCATTTTCGGGCATTTGAAGTACCGGATTCTGTGCAATCGGAGCGGGATAGAACCGAAAACCAAAGTCCATGGCATTGACACCCAGGTAAAACCCAAAATGAATGGGCCGCTCATCGAAACTCGATAAATTCTGAACCCTTCCAAATTGGGCATAAGCTACATTACCTACCAACATGAAGGCAAGCAAAAGAAGTAAATTTCTGGACTTTTGGTAAATCATCTGTTTCCCGTTAAAGTACACCTTTTTTCTATGATCAATAACACGATTCTTAAGCGTTTATTGTTCACTCCGCCAAAATGTACTCCCAATTGGGCTTCGGGAATACTCCTGCTATTTATCGCCCAGGTATATGGTGGCAATACCGAAAGTCAGCCGGTATTCGCGTGTATTCTTAAAGCCGGAATCGCGCATGATAGCCATAAAATCAGAACCATCGGGAAAAGCCTGTACCGATTCAGGCAAATAGCTGTAGGCCGTTTTGTCTTTCGAAAAAAAGCGTCCCCAAAACGGGAGAATCCGGAACGAGTAAAAATGATACAGCTGCTTCATCGGAAAATTTCGCGGCTGCGAAAATTCCAGGACACATGTAACACCACCGGGTTTTAAAACGCGATGCATTTCTTCCATGCCTTTACCCAGGTTTTCAAAATTCCGAACACCAAATGCAACCGTGATGGCTTCAAATTTTTCCGGTTCGAACGGAAGGTTCTCTGAATCACCTTCCAGCAATTCAACTTTTCCGTCAACGCCCAGACGCTCCATCTTTTTCCGTCCTTCGGCCAGCATACCCGTGGAAATATCCACTCCCGTAATTTTATCAGGTCCCAGCTTCAAGGCTTCGATCGCAAAATCGCCGGTCCCGGTCGCAATGTCCAGCATTTGCTTTGGCTGATACGCTTTCAGCAATTTGATGGCTTTCTTCCGCCATCCCCGGTCAATACCAAAGGAGAGGAAGTGATTCAAAAAATCATAACGAGCTGCTATTCTATCGAACATAGCCGCTACCTGCACCTTTTTACTGGTGTCAGAATCTTTATAAGGAGTTACCACAAATTTCAGGTTTATTCCGTCTCTACATTTTCGGTCATCTTATCCACAAACCCGTAGGAAGTATCGTCGATGCGAATTTCTCCACGTGTCACATGTCCTAACGTGAAGAAGGGCAATTTATGCTCACGGAGGTAATCAACTAAATCATCTTCTTTATCTTCCGAAACACAGGCAATCACGCGCCCCATCGATTCGCCGAACAGAAAGGCGTCCTGACGGATTTCCGCATCGGTGGTAATATCGAAGCCCAAATCGTTAGGAAGCGAAGCTCTGAGTAACGTGAAAAACAAACCACCAATTCCTACGGGGCTCAACGATTCAACCAGGTTGCGTTCGGCCAGCCCTTTCACCAAGTCCATCAATTGCTTCTCCAAACCGAGATCGAACTGCATCAAGGGCCACTCTTTTATTTCGTGGTAATGATCGAGATACTCTGACGCGTTAACATCATCGTACGATTTCCCGATAAGGAAGATATTGGTTCCTTTATTTTTGAATTTCGGCGTAATCAATTGTGCCTCTTTCTTCATCTTTCCCACCATACTTACAATCAATGTGGGAGGAATGTTGGCGCGTTCACGGGAATAATCATAGAAAATTTTCCGGTGTGAAATCTGCAAACCAAATACTTCGGCCGCTTTCTCCAAACCATTCCGGGCCTCCACGACTAACTGCTGATCCAGCGGGTCAGACAATTCCACATGGTTGAGCATAACGCTCATCGCCACGGGCTCGGCACCATAGCAAACCAAGCGCCTGACTGCTTTGGCTACCAAAATTTGGGAAGCAACTTCCGGCTCAACAATCATTCGCCGGTGATCGGCATAAATGGTCAGCGAGAACAACCGGTTTTCTCCGTCAATCTCAAAAATCCCCGCTTCACTCATATCATCCTTTCCCAACTGCGAAGGATCATCAACCATGGCTGAAAAATCGTTGAAGAAGTTGACCGGAGAAAGATGCGGTATGGCCACCATGGAATAAATGACACTCTGTAAGCTGTCCGGTTCAGGGACCAGATCAATGCTAAATGGTTTTTTTTCTTTTTCGTACATGTACTTTGAAGGTTTGGTTATCGCCAAAGATTCTTTCTCAAAATTAGCGAACCGATCATTTTATCCTAGAAAATCGTCGTTATTTTTTAATTTTGCCATTAAAACTGATCAATATGAGAAAGATTGCTATCGTAACCGGAGCCACTTCCGGAATTGGTGAAGCAACCGCCATGATACTGGCCCAAAATGGTTTTAACCTGATCATAACCGGGCGCAGAAGCGAAAAATTGAAAGCCATAGAAGGAAAATTGCTGAAAATTGACGACACCAAAGTCCTCAGCCTTGTTTTCGATGTGCGCAACAACGATGAAGTACAAAAAGCGCTCTGCAATCTTCCGTCCGAATGGAGCAACATTGATGTGCTGGTAAACAATGCGGGACTGGCTGTTGGTACCGAACCGGCACACGAAGCCGTTGTCGACGACTGGGAACGGATGATTGATACCAACGTGAAAGGCCTGCTGTATGTCAGCCGCTGCCTAACCCCCGGAATGGTCGAAAGAAAAAAAGGACACATTATTAATGTGTCGTCTATCGCCGGAAAAGAAGCCTATCCCGGTGGTTCGGTCTATTGCGGAACGAAACATGCTGTTTCAGCTATTTCAAAAGCGATGCGAATTGAATTGGTACAACATGGTGTGAAGGTCAGTACGATTAGCCCCGGAATGGTGGAAACCGAGTTCTCACTCGTTCGCTTCAAGGGTGATGAAAGCAAAGCTGACAATGTTTACAAAGGGCTTACTCCATTGTACCCGCAGGATATTGCTGAAACCATCTTGTTCATGGTAACCCGTCCTGCTCATGTTAACCTCGACGATGTACTGATTATGCCCACGGACCAGGCCAGTGCCCGCGATGCCCGGCGCAACCAATAGGCATTAGCAATTTGTTGTTCAGAAAAATGAAGCCACCCAGGGCGAAATCCCGGCAAAAAACATTTTTCGAGGTACAGAAAATTAAATCCGTACATTTGTCGGATATCAAACATTCAATATTTAGCTAATGAAAATTGAGGTTTCCAACGGAGAGATTGCAGATAAACTGACCATCATCGAAATTAAACTGAAACGGATTTCGGATGAAGCAAAACTGGTAAACCTGAGAAAGGAATACGACGTGCTGAATGAAGCAGTTTCTCAAATCATCGACAAAAATGATCCGCTGTACAAGGAATTGTATGACATTAATTATCAACTTTGGGATATTGAGGATCGAATCCGCGATTTGGAACGGAACAAAGATTTCGGACAGGATTTCATCGAAACAGCCCGCGCCGTTTATTTCACCAATGACAAACGCTCGGACGTAAAAAAACGCATCAACGAAAAAACAGGCTCCAACCTGGTCGAAGAAAAAAGCTACGAAGACTATTAATAGTTTTTGTCTTGAAAAATATCTCCCCGGCTTCGTTCGTGCTGCCGGGGGTTAAATTTATATGCCGGTGCAACGTATTTTAGTTTTCCGACTTTCCGCCATGGGTGATGTAGCCCTCACGGTTCCCGTTATTCGGGGAATACTTGAGGAAAATCCGAACCTGTCCATCACCTTTGTTACCCGCCCGTTTTTTGCCCCATTTTTTGACGGAATTCCCAGACTTCATCTCTATTTTCCCGACTTAAAAGGAAAGCACAAAGGTTTTGGCGGTTTGTTCCGGCTTTTTCTCGACTTGCGGAAAGAAGGCCGTTTTGAAACGGTTCTCGACCTGCACAACGTTCTCCGGACGAAACTGGTGAGAAGCTATTTTCGCGCGGCTGGCACGTCTGTTTTCTATATCGACAAGGGAAGGGATGAAAAGAAAGAGCTGCTGAAAACAAAAGAAATCAAACAGCTGAAACATTCTTCGGAACGTTATTGTGATGTTTTCAGAAAAGCCGGGTTCAATGTTCAAATGTCACCAATGCCCGCCATTGTACCTTCTGCGAAAGCGAGCGAAAAAATTCAGGAATATCTGGAAAGCCAAAAATTACCAGAACAAACACTGAAGATTGGTTTTGCGCCGTTCGCCACCCATGCAACAAAGATTTGGGGATTGGAAAATACCCGACAATTGATGCATCTGATTAATGAGAAGTATCAGGCCCAGTTTTACTTGTTTGGCGGCGGACAAGAAGAAATCGAAAAATTGCAGGCGTTGTCATCCGCCCATGAACATATTACATTGGTAGCTGACCAAATGAACCTTTCGGAAGAGATTGCACTAATTGCCCGGATGGATTTCATGTTATCGATGGACTCTTCGAACATGCACATATCGGCGCTGGCGGGAACCAAAACGATTTCCATTTGGGGAGCAACGCATCCTGCGTTTGGATTTTATGCGCTGGGACAACCAACTGAATATAGCCTGCAAACACCAGTTGAAGAATTGGACTGCCGCCCCTGTTCGGTTTTCGGAAATAAACCCTGCATCCACGAAACCGTCAAATGCATGGAAATGCTAACTCCGGCCATTGTTTTTCGTAAGATGGAACAACTCAATCTTTTTGAACCGCTCTAATCTCACGACCATTTTATTTCCAGCAACACAACCTCAAAATGAATAAGCTGATTATTATTACTCCTATCAAGGATTCACTGGAAACACTCCGCCATACCATTAAAGCATTACGCTCAGGGGCAAATTCCACACCTTATTATATATTCGATGATTTCAGCAACGATGAAACCATGGGTTGGCTGAAAAAGCCCCAGGAAAAGTATCAGTTCGAAATCATTCACCTGGGCGGCCATACCAGCGAGCCGTCGCCCAATTACAAGTTAACCCTGGACATGGCGAGAAAAATGGCGCTGGAGCAGAATGCCCATCTGGCCATCATTGAGTCGGATGTGATTGCCGGGCCGAACAACCGAATCTGATTATTTTCCTGAATGCTTTTTTCCATTTGATTTTCCGGTGACGGTAGTTTTTGTTCTGCCGATCGTAAGCCAACAACTTCCGCACCGCTAAACCCGGATCTTTTTCATTCAACAAGGCATATTCAGTTGCCAGCAACTCCAGTGTTTGCCGGTCGGTATCCAGCTGACGGAAATTGCGCAAACCTTTTTCAAAATCAATCTCACCAAACTTCATCCTGTTCAGATCGATCAAGGTGAAGTGATATTCATCTCCATCATGACGAATAAGGGTATTCCCCGGCGAATAATCGAGATGGAATATTCCATTCCCATGAAGCTTCTGGTAGGTAAAAGCCACCCACTGCCGTAAAATCCGGTCACGTTCGCTAACCTGGTAATTCAACACTTCACGTAAAGTGAAATCGTATTTAAAGTGTAGCGAGACGTAAAAGCTCTCCTTTAGCACGCCACCCCGAATGTACTCGGCATAAGCAACCGGCTGTGGAGTCGGGACACCCAGTTTCAGGAGTTTTTCCGCGTAAGCGAATGATCGGGCAGCCTTGGAACCTCTGAAATACACGTAAACAAAACGGTTGACCAGGTTGGGCAACTTGAATGACTTGACATTGTATATCTGATCACCATACTCAAATATTTTCACCTCATTCCGCGACTTGAATATGGTTTGCCCCGTTTGAGCAAATTCGTCCTTCAACCCGGCAACCCAATTTTCAACTTCCTGAAATTCCTGAACTATATGATAATTCTTTTTCTCTTTCATGACGCTGGCGGAAGAGTGGAACTTCCGTCACAAGTAATTATTGGTTCATAAATCCCTGCTCACGAAGCACCTCCAGCAGCATATTTGAGAAGGTTACATTGTCGGCTTTCTTATATCGAATGTCCGTAAAAACCTGCGCCAGGGATTCTTTTTGGTTTTCGGCGACAAATCCCTTCGAATCTTCGCGCGCCTCCTTCTCTACATACATCCGGTCAATATCTTCGTCAGAATAGTCGTGATATGTTTCGTTATGAACCACGCTTTCCAGCGGAAGACGGTCGATCTGCTCCGGATCTTCAGCGGGCCAGCCAAGGGTAACGGTCGTGATGGGCACAACACCTTTCGGAAGCTCCAATACATCAATGATATTTTTGGCCAGATAGGTAGTCGTTCCCAGGTAACAAATGCCCATTCCCTCACTTTCGGCGGCAACGCAAACATTCTGGGCTACCAGCAACGTATCAATGGCAGCTGTAACAAATGACAGGAAATTATCGTATCCCGGCTCAGCATTTCGCAGGTTGCACCATTTGTTAAAGCGGTTGAAATCGGCACAAAAGGTTAACACCACCGGTGCCTCTTTAATCATGGGTTGATTGTAGTGACACGGTGCCAGTTTATCCTTCATTTTTTGATCCTTCGACACAATAATACTGTAAACCTGCATGTTTCCGGTAGTAGAGGCCCTTGTTCCGGCTTCCAGAATTTTATTCAGCAGCGGATCAGCTACCGGTCCTGAAGTGTATTTTCGAATGGTCCGATGATTTAATAATGTATCTATGAGTGCCATATCGTCAAAAAATATTGATTTTAAGATACAAAGATAGGAAAAACGAAAGGGCAAAAATAATGATCAATTAAAGGTATCGCTGAAAAATAGCATTAATTTGCCCCACAGAAGAATCTCAACGTTATAGAGATACTTCATTAAAGGAGAAAAACCCCGGGTTAAATGAAATGCATACTGATGGCAGCGACGGAGGTGAGGACAATGACAAGAAATTTGAAAAGCTGGAATTAGATCAGATAACCACAGCGGTCAGGGGACGGGAAAGTGAGACAGAAAAAAAATTGAACAGACCTCCGGGTCACCTGATGTTTATACTGTAACATGTACTTTTCAGAAAAATCAGCAATTATTGTGCATAATTATTTCCGTGATTTTTAACTGCCTGTTGTCTAAGGGTAAACATAAAAGTGAAAGCGATTACGACGGTTTTTAATTTTTCTATAAACGATAATTTATTTTTAGAAGCTTTTTGATTTTCGTTCGAATTTTTCTTAGTAGCCCGGCCCAGTATCCTGGCAGGATTCAAATAGACTTTTTGATAGGCCCTGATTAAAAGTTTTCCGAGTTGTTTGGGACTTATATTATCGAGTTTAATTACCGGATGTAGCGCATCATACAATTCCCAATCTTTATGAAGGAACCGGTTTTCTTTTTCGATATCATTGTACAGTGCGGTACCCGGATAGGGCGTTAATATTGAGAACTGGGTAGTTTTAGCATTGACACTTCGGGCCCAGTTAATAGTTTGGTTGACCATGGGAATGGTTTCTTTGATATCGCCCATGATATAGCTTCCGTGAATTTTGATGCCATATTTTCTCAAAAGTTCAATGGCTTGTTGTTGCTGGTTATTTCCAATGTGTTTGTTATAGGTCTCCAGCAGGGTTTCATTGTTACTTTCAAGGCCTAAAAAAACCATGTAAGCACCTACTTCTGCCATTCTTTTCACCATGGCTTCGTTTTTAACCAGGATATCCACCCTGGAAAAGCACCACCAATAGATATCATTTAGGCCTCTTCTTTCAAGCTCATCTGCAAATTCAAATATTCTTTTGGGTTTAAAAGTAAAATTGTCATCCATAAAAGAGAAGGCTTTAAATCCATACGTGTGATAAAGCTGTTCGATTTCGTCAACAATGGATTTGGCGCTGCGCGCCCGCCATTTGAGCCCACCGAATTTAGATGACGAGCAGAAATAGCAATTAAAAGGGCAGCCCCTGCTTGTAATCAGGTTTGTGAAGGGCATTCCATTCATTTTATTTTTATATGCCTCCATATTCAATAAGTCCCTTGCCGGAAATGGCATTTTGTCTAAATCTCTTGGTGGGGCTGCATCGGGGTTTTTTTGATAAACTCCATGGTTCATAAAAGAAATCCCCTGAACCTGGAGCAAGTCGCCTTTGTTTGAGAGTGTAGTTATCAGGTTGAGAATTATCTCCTCTGCTTCACCCCTGACGATAAAATCAACCAGTCCCGTATTTAAGGCCTCTTTATCAAGAAAGGTGACGTGATAGCCTCCCATAATTACCGTTTTATCGATGCTTTTTGCAACTCTGGCAATTGACAGGGCTTCAGGGTAGCTTGGTGTATCGGCTGATATACCCACGACATCGAAAAATTTCAAATAGTCCTGAGAGGGCATACCTTTTTCTACGCCAAGGTCAATAAGTTTTATATAGTGTCCATTTTGGCGAAGTACCGCTGCAATATAAGCCAGCCCGAGCGGAGGAATCGTCGCGCCCATTTTGGCGTAAAAATTTGAACCTTTCGGGTTTATCAGGATAATATTCATTTTTTCAATTAATTAGAATTAATAAATTTCAATTATGTCAGAATAGAGAAATAAATTAATACCGGGAAATCCAATCAGGGCTCGTTTACTCTTTTAAATGGCTTTGAACCGTCAAAAAGATATCGGTAGGTAATATGTTTTTTATAAATTTCACCACCAATCTTTTCCACCAGTTTCATCATGGTAGGGTTAAAATCGCCAATCCAATTCATTTCGATGCTTTTGTATGGAAAACCGGGTTTGGCAATTTCTTCTTCCATCCGCATCACCAAACCGGCTTCCACCCCTTTACCGTGATATTCAGGAACAACACCAAAAACAATACCGATTAACCGGTTGGGTTTTTTTAATATTTTCAAATCAAAAAATAGCCTTAATTTTTGAATCAATCCGAATTTTCCGTGAAATTTCTTAATGATTTGGTTAAGATCAGGAATCATCACATAAAACCCCACCGGCTCATTGTTATGATAGCCAAAAATAACCGCCCTTGGATCAAGAATGGGTGTTAACTCTTCAATAATTGCCCGTGCCTCAGATTTTTGCATTTTTCTAACCCCTTTAAATTCTGCCCATCCCCGATTGAAGATATGGATGATATCGCCGACATATTTATGGGCCCTTTTCAAATTAAAGGTTTCGAAATAATAGCCCTGGTTTCGCTTTAGCCGCATGGCCCTTTCCATAATAGCTCCAGCCGGTTTCCTGTTTTCGATATTTATTTTGTAAGTGTATTGATTAAAATAATTTTTGAAACCGTAATTTTCAAATAACTGGTTATAATATGGGAAATTATAAGGCATGTTAAAGACAGGTTCATAGAAGCCCTCCGAAAGGCAACCCCAAAAGCTATCTCTGTTTCCAAAGTTGATGGGCCCGTCCATGGCTTCCATTCCCTTGTCTTTTAACCAATTTTCCCCATGATCAAAAAGGATGTTGGCTGCTTCCTGATTATTTATACAGTCGAAAAAACCTATTCCACCCGTGGGTTGTTCATTTTTTTCTGCCCCTATTTTGTCATAAAATGCTGCCATTCTGCCCACCAGATTATTGGAAGAGTCGAATAAGAGCCACCGGATAGCATCTCCGGTTTTGAACAGATGATTTTGCGAAGGGTCAAATACCTTTTCTATCTCACCATCCAGTGGCCTTATCCAGTTCTTATCATTTTTATATAAAGTCGATGGGAAATCCAAAAAGGCTTTTATTTGTTCCTTTCTGTCAACCACCACCGCATGAAATTTTTCAGGCTTCATCTGTTTTGAGTTCTTTTTTTAAGTACTTTTCCTGAAAGATGCTTTCGGTGAGTTTTTGTAGTTTCTCATCATACTCAATCATCATTTCCTTGTATTTCGGATCATACAAAACAGCTTCTGCATCTTCATCTTCCCCTTTCACACCAGGGGTCAGGATGTTATGCTTAAAGTTTTCATAGTGGTCACGAATTGAACAAGGCATCAGGACATTTTCTCTGTGATCAGGATTTTCGAACCCATAACTTTTTTGCCATTTTCTACCATTTTTAAATAATTTGGACTGAAGGGCATCCTCCAACGTTTTGCCATTGGCATAAAGGTTTTTGATATTATCGACATAATAAGGGACAAATACGCAGGGCATAATATTTCCATTCCAATCGATATAAAAATACCCGTTCCATCGACCGTAAGCAATACAACCGCTGGATAATGAAGCAGAGTTCCAGAAATCGGCAATTGGAAAATGCTTATCTTCCATCAAATGAACCCATTGTTTATATAATTTTACTCTTTGTTCGGGAGTAACCATCAAATCGACAACATCTTTACCCCTGCCAATGGGCATCAATTGGAATTGCCACATGTATGAAACACCGAGTTTATCAAAGAAATATTCGTAAAATTCATCTTCCAACAACATTTCCGCATTGTGCCTGGTAGCTGTCAGGGAAATTCCAAACGGTACGCCGGCATTTCGCAGGTTAGACATGGCCTTCAGTATCATTTTATAAACCCCTTTGCCACGCCGTTCATCAGTTTGTTGTTCCCATCCTTCGACAGAGATAGCCGGAGTTACGTTACCCAATTCGGCAAGTTTATCAGCGAGTTTCTCGTTGAGCATGGTCCCGTTCGTATAAACGAGGAAGAACATATCGTTAAATTCCTCAAACAGGTCCAGGATAGTTTTGCCATCGGATTTATACATAAAAGGTTCGCCACCGCTGATTACCATAAACCGGCTATCGAAAAGATCATGAGCTTCCCTCACGATACGTCTTGATGTTTCGAAATCAAGTTTTTCAGCAATAGCCGAATCTGCAGAAGCGTAACATCCTGTGCACTTTAAATTACAACCTTTCCCTGGCGACAATACTAAGAACTGAGGAGGATAATCGCCATGTTTTTCTTTATAAGCCTCTTTTACAGGACTCAGTTTTTTGTGCCTGTCGGGAGAATAGGAATCCCCCACAAAGACTTTAGCCATTTTTTTCATTACGGCGGGCTTTATGTACCCCTTGTCGAGATTATTCCTTACCCGGTCAACAATCGAGGACATGAAAGCATACTGATCCAGTTTTTCCTGTTCCAACTGCTGACGTCCTATATCCATTAAGCTGGAATAAAGATATTTATCCAACTGTTTTACGGCCACGCCCCGTAATATTTTATTAGATATTACCTGGTTGACCATTTCTTTAAATAAATTCTGTTTCACGTTTTTCATGACAGTATATTTATTTAATTACTTATGATACTCCTCTACTTTCCACCGTTTTTGATACATTGTAGCTATGCTCTCATCCACAATAAATACTGCATCTCTGCCCCTAATCTCATGGAACAGCGGCCTGGCACGATTCCACAAATAGGTTTCATTCATTGGACCGCCTGAAAGCAGTCGCGTAAATTTGTCGTGGCTGATTATCCCTTCAACCATGCGCGATAATCCAGAGCAAGTGACCTGTCCCTGACTTATCATCAGTGGTTCCTCGTAAAAATCCGATAGCTTATTAACATCCATTTGGCAAAAACTAACATTCTCTTTGCGTAACATCAATTAATTATTTTTATAAAGGAATGCCAGAACATCCAGAAATTCTTTGATTTGTTTTTTCGTGGCAACTTCAACAAGCTGGCATGAATTAACCCTCATTACTTACTTCAAAGAATTTACAGTTTCTTCTTTCAAATATTTACTTCTGAAAATATTGTCTGTCAAATGTGTTAGTTCTTCGTCAAATTCGTCCATCATTTCTTCATATTCAGGGTCGGAGAGAATGGCGTCTGCCAAATCATCTTCCCCTTTGGAGTCGGGGGTGAGGATGTTCTCCTTGAAATTTTTATAATGGTCCCGAATGGAACAAGGCATCAATAAATTGCCACGGAAATCTTCATTCTCGAATCCATATTCGTTTTGCCATTTTCTGCCGTTTTTAAAGAATTGCGATTGCATCACATCGGCAAGGTTGCCTCCGTTTTTATACACTTCATTAATATTATCAACGTAATATGGCACAAATACACAGGGCATTACGTTTCCGTTCCAGTCGATATAAAAATAACCGCCCCATCTTCCGTAGGCAATACAGCCACTGGAAAGCGAGGAGGAATTCCAGAAATCGGCCACGGGAAATTTGTTATCCGCAAGGAAGTGTTCCCATTGTTTATAGAGTGCCACGCGTTGTTTTGGAGTTATCATTAATTCGCGCGTATCTTTTGCTTTTCCAATCGGCATCAACTGAAATTGCCACATGTAGGTGGCGCCGGCTTCATTAAAGAAAAAGTCATAGAAATCATCTTTCAGCAGGGTTTCTACATTCATCCTGGTTGCGGTAACTGAGATGCCAAAGGGAATTCCTTCCTTTTTCAGGTTGCCCATAGCC
Organism: Prolixibacter sp. SD074; assembly: GCF_009617895.1. NCBI lineage: Bacteria > Pseudomonadati > Bacteroidota > Bacteroidia > Marinilabiliales > Prolixibacteraceae > Prolixibacter > Prolixibacter sp. SD074. Next base: position 60,664 of record NZ_BLAW01000001.1, on the reverse strand, counting down.
CTCAGGATTTTTTTATAAATTCCTTTTCCTCTTCGTTCGTCGGTATCTTTTTCGAAACCTTCTACAGAAATTGCCGGTGTTACATTTCCCAATTCGGCAAGTTTTCGGGCCATTTCTTCACTGATTAATGTCCCGTTGGTATATACCAGGAAAAAGATATCGGAAAATTCTTTAAACAAATCAAGTATGGTTTTTCCGTTGTCTTTGTACATAAAGGGTTCCCCGCCACTGATAACCATAAACCGGGTTCCAAAAATGTCATGGGCTTCCCGGATTATCCGGCGTGCGGTTTCAAAATCGAGCCTCTCGCGCAGGGAAATATCACTGGATGCATAGCAACCGGTACAATGCAAATTACATCCTTTGCCGGGTGAAAGTGTCAGAAACTGAGGAGGGTATTCCCCGTATTTCTTTTTATAGGCTTCTTTTACAGGATTCAGTTTTCTATGACGATCCGGATTGTAAGATTTAGTGACAAGCACGTTAATCATTTTGAGTAACACGTTTGGATTGATAAAACCTTTGTCCAGATTTTGTTGTGCCTGTCGGATTAAGGATAAAACAAAATGGTACTGATCAGTTTTTTCCTGCTGCAGTAAGTTTCTGGAGCTATCCATCATTGCTTTGTGCAGTTGCTTGTCCAGTTGTTTAACAGCTATTTGGCGTAAAAACTTGTTAGACATGGTAGCACCCACTGCTTCTTTAAAAAGATTTTCTTGTATGCTCTTCATGGCTTTTAATTTTTATAATTAATTTCTGTTTCAACCGTTGTTAACACAAATTTATAAAAAAAAACAATGCCATATTTGAAAGATTTTTCTAATGCGTATTAAATCAATTCTAAATAATTTATAAAAAAGATTGTGTGTAATTTAGGCCCCCCTGGAATCACGATGTATTTAATATAATTTAATTCTGCCTTTCAGAAAATCAACTTCTCCGGGTGTCCGAATGCTTCTATGGTGGCATTTTTCCTTTCTGCCTGGCCTGATTATAAAGCTCTTCAATGATGAAACCGGCTTTTATTGGTCAACTGAGGCGCTTTATAAAGGAATGGAATATCCCAACGAGATTTGTAAATAACCGCTGTGGCTCTTGCCGTCAGTAGCATATTTTTGTACGTAAGTTAAGCCGTAGCTCCTCTTACATCCAGCGTGAGCATGTCTTTTCCAATTTGTTGGGAGTAACCGACTCCGCCCGTAATGCCAAAACTCATATTGTGGATACTACTTTTGGTATTGGTGGTGGCATTAAAAGAAACCGGTTCCGGAGAAACGGGTTGTATCTCAGTTTTGTCTGCATAAACAATACTTGTCCCACTGGTTTTTTGTTTCGCTTTTAAAAGGTAACCACCATAAGGGCCAACATTAATATAAAATTTTGAAGCCTTAACAGGGATTGAATATTTTATTAAAACAGGTAATTCGAGATAGTTTAAAATAGATTCATTTTTAAAGTTGGCGTAAAGATAAGTTCCTTCCGGAACCTGAGGATTAAAAGCATGTCCGTCAATAGCCTGTAATCCGTCCCGTTTTCCACCTTCGCTTGAATATAAAAGATCCATGCGCAAGGAGAAATTGGAACCCAAATCCAGGTTGGAGGTCAATCCGAAAGCGGCCCCGGAACGGGACGAATAACCACTGGTCATTTCATTATTACTTCCCCCACTCAGTCGGGGAATGTTTAACCCGCCGAAAACACCCAACATAAACTTTTTTGAATTTGAAGTTGTTTGGGCAAAGCTTGTTACTGTCAATAAAGCCAGGAACAACATAATAATCAATTTAATCCTTTTCATACGTTTAAAATTTATAATTATTGTTCATAATTTAATTCTAAATTTGAGAACGTATGGAACCGCTTCGCTCTCACATGAACTTTTTTTAATCATTGCCTTTGGCGAACTTTTGATTAAAAAAGTTCATGTTCGTTTCATTTTAGAAGTTTTTAAAGTTTGACAATCTTTCCATTTGGGAAAGCGATACCAGTAATGATTCATCGGCCAAAGAATGAAATAGTTAAATGAACCTTTTTGTTTTCATGAATGATTCTCCGCCTTCAAAAGCCTGAGATTTCAAATTTTGAAGCGTAAAATTAAGGATTTTTAAGGATTTTTTTTATTTGAATGACATTCTCAGGATAAATATGCCAATGATGCAAACTTTAAATTAAATTTGTTCTTAAAACGGACTCAATTATAAAAACAAAAAACTTGAAAGGGCCATCGGGTTAGTATAACAAAACCCACTTAAACGATTCAATATGAAGAAAAAAAGTATCCTATTTATTATGATTCTGGCAAGCGCCTTTTTATTCACCCAATGCCGTTCATGTGGGTGTACCGGTTACACAGCAAAATCAAATAAACGGGTCAGCAAAAAGGATCATTCTATGTGGTATAAGAAGTAGTTAAAAGGCCTAAATGCCAGACTTCTATATACTCATTTCAGTCACAAACACTAAAAACCGGGCAATATCAGAATTAACAAAAAGGTAAACAACAAAAATTTGATGTTTTTGAATATATATTGTTCCTTTGTGGGACTATTGAATTTAGAGGTTCTAATTCATCCTATAAAACTTTAAAAGAATCAATTATGTCTAAAGTTAAGATTGGTATTAACGGTTTTGGCCGTATCGGACGTTTGGTTTTCCGTGCTGCCGCAAAAAATAATGATGTTGAAGTTGTCGGTATCAACGACCTGATTGACGTTGATTACATGGCATACATGCTCAAATATGATTCTACTCACGGCCGTTTTGATGGCACCGTAGAAGTAAAAGACGGTAAACTGATTGTTAACGGTAACGCAATCCGTGTTACTTCCGAAAGAAACCCTGCAGATCTGAAATGGGATGAAATTGGTGCAGAGTACGTTGTTGAATCAACTGGTCTGTTCCTGACCAAAGAAAAAGCTCAGGGCCACATCGATGCAGGCGCCAAGAAAGTAGTGATGTCAGCTCCTTCTAAAGACGATACTCCTATGTTCGTTATGGGTGTTAACCACAAAAAATACACCTCTGACATGACTTTCGTTTCTAACGCTTCTTGTACGACCAACTGTTTGGCTCCTGTAACCAAAGTATTGAACGACAAATTCGGCGTTGTCGAAGGTTTGATGACTACCGTTCACGCAACTACCGCTACCCAGAAAACGGTTGATGGCCCTTCCCTGAAAGACTGGCGTGGTGGCCGCGGCGCCGGTCAGAACATTATTCCGTCTTCAACCGGCGCGGCTAAAGCTGTAGGTAAAGTAATTCCCGAGCTGAACGGTAAACTGACGGGTATGTCCCTGCGTGTTCCTACTCCTGACGTATCGGTAGTTGACCTGACTTGCCGTTTGGAAAAAGCTGCTTCTTACGAAGCCATTTGCGCTGCCATGAAAGAAGCTTCTGAAGGCGAACTGAAAGGTGTCCTGGGTTACACGGAAGATTCAGTCGTTTCGACTGACTTTGTTGGCGAAACATGTACTTCCATATTCGACGCTGGCGCTGGTATCGGCCTCAATGACCACTTCGTAAAAGTTGTTAGCTGGTACGATAACGAAATGGGTTATTCAACCAAAGTTGTTGAACTCATCAAGCACATGTCTACGGTTGATCATAAGTAATCAAGCAACGGTCATCGACCAAATCACAATATTAAATCCCGGGTTTTCGCCCGGGTTTTTTATTGCCCTTTTCAGAGAAAATTATCTTTTGCTACCTGCTCTTCAATCATTTTCCTTCCCGGGGAAACCCGGAATAAAAATAGTTTTGGTCCGCTGATATCACCAGGAACGAGGTTTAAGAATTTCCTCCCTCCAGCCATTGTTTAAACGACGATACTTTCTCGCGGCTCACCAGCACCGGTTCATCGGGTTCTTTCACCAGTTTCAGTCTGAGGCGGTTTCCTGAATAAATCAGCACATCGCCAATCGCATCCAACCGGACCAGGGCGCTGCGGTTTACCCGGAAAAACTGTTTCGGATCCAGTTCCTGTTCCAACTGATCGAGAGTAAAATCCAAATCGTAGCTTTTCCCCTCACGTGTTAACACGAAGGTAGACCGCTGTTGCGAATAAAAATAAACCACATCGGCAATGTCCAGCGGACGAAGATGCTCCCCCACCCGAATCAAAAACCGACTACGGTAATTTCGCGTCATCATACGGTAAATCTGGTCGATTGCTTCGGTCGAAACGCTTCCCTGCTTGTCCTGCTGCTTAAATAGACGTCCGTACTTTCCTAATGCTGAAAAAAGCTCCTTCTTATCGACAGGTTTCAATAAATAATCAACACTGTTTACCTTAAAGGCCTTCAGCGCATATTCGTCAAAGGCGGTGGTAAAAATCACCGGGCAGGTTACTTCGGCCTGCTCAAAGATTTCAAAACTCAATCCGTCAGCCAACTGAATGTCGAAGAAGCCCAATTCCGGAGCACCATTCTTTTTCAGCCAGGCGGCCGTCTGCCGGATACTGTCGAACGGACCAGCCACATCCACTTCGGGAAGGTATTCCCGAATCATCGTTTCCAGTCTTTCGGCGGCAAGCGGCTCATCTTCCACAATCAGTATCTTCATGATAATTGCTTTTCTTCATTCCTGAATAAAGGGATACGAGCTACATAAAATTCTCCCTCCTGGCAAAACTCCGGGATTCGTTCCCCCATCAAACGATAACGCTCCTGTAAATTCTTCTGTCCCATCCGGGCCGACATCGGCAAAGTTGACTTCAATTGCAAATTATTCTTCACCACAACAAAATCACCTTCCCTTTTTACTTCGATATGCAATGGCTTTTCATTGGATATTTCGTTGTGTTTAATGGCATTTTCGAGCATCAGCTGAAGCCCCACCCGAAGAATCTTCTCCGATTCGCTTCCGCTGAGATGAAAATCCACCTTCAGCTTTTCACCAAACCGAAACTGCTCCAGCACGAGGTACGACTGACAGAAGGCAACTTCTTCCGCCAGGGTGACCACATCATCCTGCTCCAGTACATAGCGATACACTTTCGACAAATCGCCAATAAACCGGCTGGCTTTTCCGGCATCGACATACACCAACGAATTGAGTGTATTCAGGCAATTAAAAAGAAAATGTGGATTGACCTGGTTTTGTAGAGCAGCCAGTTTCGATTCGATATTGGCCTTTTCCATTTCGGCATGCTCCTGCAACAGATTTTTCCAGTTTTTGAAAAAAACGGAGGTGTAAATAATCCCCGCGATTCCAATGGAAATCAAGAACTCAATCAAAATGGTAAACTTGTAATATTTCATGAATTCGTAAACCGGAATGTGGTTCATGAAAACGGCCCACAGGAAATTAAACAGGAATACAAAGAAAAGAGAATATACAACAATCCCGGTCCACATCAATAAGTAGGTTCGCGAACGGTTGATTCTCCATGGATACCAATACTGCACGAGCACAGTAACCGCTTCATTTCCTTTCCACAGGCCCATTCCAATAATTGTATTGTAAAGCAATATGTTCCAGAATGAATGGATTACGGATTCCAAATCACTCATGGTAAGGGTTATCCCAAAACCGACACACAATACAATCACCAAGTCGCGCAAATGTATTTTCCAGCTTTTCTTTAAATTTTTCATTAGTCTAAAATTAGGAAAAACTGCGGATACATAATATTTACCCTACTTTTTACATTCCTGTAGAAAATGCTGGTTCATTTCTTCTCCCCATGAAGGTGTAAACGATGAAGATTTTGGTTGTTCAGCAAACAGTTTTTCCGCTTTCTCAAACAATGGCAGCGCATTCTCTTTGCCGCCTCCATAAAATGAGGGAGTGTAAAATATATTCATCGCCATCAGACTGGTCGCCCGGGGATTATTTGCATCCCATGCCATTGCCTGTTTTAACGCGCCGGCTGCTTTTGGAGAGAATTCCTGCCCACGGGAGCCGTCAACGCCAATGCGCGCCTGGTACAAATACCCTTGCAATGTCATGGCTTCGCTGTTTTCCGGCGAACGCTTCAAGCAAGTATCGATAAACTTCTGCGCCTGATCCAGCATCTGATCACGCTTTTCCTTTTCTTGCCCGGTATAACTCCCGTTGATGAGCGACAAGGCGGCGTAATAAGCCGGCTCCCATTTGGCTGTTTCAACCTGAGTAATGCGCTCAAAGATTTGTGACGCGGCCACAAAATCGGTTGTAGATTTGGCAGCGCCCATTTTTGCAAGAGCATTCTGCATGGCACCGGCATAATTCTGCGCCCAAAGACTGGCGGTTGACACAACCACAACGACGATGATTAAAGCTACTTTTTTCATGATGTACATTTTTAGGTATTATTTTATTTGAATGAAAACGCCAAGAATAATGCTGCGCAATGTTTCGGCCTGCACGGGAATACGTTCGTTGGTCCCGGCGCTGTTGGGGGTTTCCGAATAACGGTAAGTGTATGGTTTGTCGCGTCCCAAAACATTTCCAACAGAACAGTAGAAAATGGTGTAATTGCCAAACAGATAGGCCAGATGTGAAGCATTCAGGCTGAGATTGGAGTAGACCGGGGCTTTTTTATCCATGAATGCCGGTGTATTCGGATCGTCATAAGGTCTTCCGCTGGCAGCCGTAAAGCTGAACCCGAACTGTGTATTCCAGCCGGCAATCCAATACTTCCCAACCACCGACAACGTATTCTTCGCAACGAAACCAGGAGTTACCTTTGTCGGGAAATCACGATAATAGCGTTTGGTATCAAGGTACGAATAAGCAATCCAGTAATCCAGCAACGGAATGCTTTTCCGGTCACGGAAGAAAAGATCCACACCTTTGGAATATCCCGAACCCGATGAAGTATAATAAGCCGGAGTATACTCACTCTGGCCCATGTTGAATTTCACCAGGCTCTGGTAATCCTTGTAATAGGTCTCAATCCGGAAATCCCGTTTATTGCGGGAATACTGGTAATTCAGGATAAAATGCCCTGCACCTTCGGCATTTAGTTGGTGGTTGAAAGCCAGGTACTCATCAGGCGCATTTTGGTAAAAAGCTCCGTAGGCCAGCGAAAGCTGACTGTGTTCGCCCGTTTTCCGCGCCAGTGAAAGCCTCGGGGCCACTTCAATCTTTTGCAGGAGATCGAAATATTCAGGCCGTACGCCCAAACGAACGGCCCAGTTTTCGCCCAACTGAAATTCCACCTCCACATAAGTGGCCAGCGTTCGTTGTGTAAATCCGGCTTCCCGGTTAGCCACAGCTTCATTCGAACGTTCATTGTCCTGCCAGTTGGCATCCACGCCCATGTTGATTTTCACCTTTTCCGACGGCAGATATTTCAATCCTGCCCGCCCCTGAGAATAACGATCCATAATATGGTAGTTCCCCTCCTCCATTTTGATGCGATCGTCATAATAATCACCTGAAACACCGCCATAAATCATCCAGGTATCTGACAACATATTCCGGTAAGTCGTATTAACGTAGTGGTTCGTTGAATTGAGCGCCACATTTTCCCGGTCCGTTGCTGAAGTAGCATAAGGCGCAATTAGTTTATGATGATTAAACGAGTACAATGCTTTCCACATCCCCTGCTTCCCCGATTTAACCTGGGCATGAACCAAGCCGTTCATCTGGACCGGGTCTTCCGCGAACGCGTTACGGGGCGGGTTGATTCTATTGTTGAGCCCGAGATTGTAATACTCGCCGGATGCACTGACCGATGCCTTATCGAAACGCTTGGTGTACCCTCCCTGAACGCCCACATTCAGCAATCCAATGGAAGTAAATGATTCCTTCGGAAGATCGATGGTGTGCAGGATGAGCGCCGACGAGAGAGCTTGTCCGTACTCGGCCGAATAACCACCGGTACCGAACAGGGTACCTTTAAACAGTTCGGGTGAAAAGCGTCCGCGCGAAGGCAAATCAGGCGTGGAACTGCTGTACGGTTGCTGCATCTCCATCCCGTCGATGAAGGTTTTGGTTTCGTACGCCTCGCCTCCCCGGACGAAAAGCCTTCCGTCTTCGGCGACCTGCTGTGTCCCCGGCAAGGTTCGCAAAGCGCCGTAGATGTCGCCTTCCGAAGTGGGTGTTGTCAGAATATCGATAGCGTTGAGCGTGACCGTTTGTTCATCATCGTCCGTACCGAACGTACCCGCCGTAATGACCACTTCGTCAACTTTGTTGTGCTCGGGTTGCAGTGTAATCACCAGCGCTGTATCGGCTTTCGCCGGAATGGCTACGGTGTAAGGGACATATCCCAGGAAGGTAACTTTCAGCCGTTGTGCCCCTTCGAGCTGAGAAGTCAATTGAAAAATGCCGTCACTGTCGGAAGTGGCGCCTTCGTACGTATTTTCAAAATAAATATTGGCACCGGGCAATGGTTGATTTTGTGTATCGACCACTTTTCCATGAATTGAAATCTGACCGAAAACAGTGACAGAAAGAAAGGTTAACAGGAATATAAGCTGAATCTTTTTCATCGCATTTTCAGGTATCGTGTACCTCAAAATTGCGGTAAGTGAGGAAAAATAGAAAAAAGAACCGGATGAACTGCACGAGAACCCGGATGAACTGAAATTTGAGTGGATGAGTCGTGGAGGATTATCCTGAGCGGTCCGTTATTCGTATCGCAGCGCTTCGATGGGATCGAGCCTGGCTGCCTGCATGGCCGGCAGGAATCCGGAAGCCAGGCTGACAAGCAAGCAGAGCGCTACTCCGGAAAAAATCCAGAGCCACGGAACAATGAAAGAGCTTCCGATTAGCGCAGAAACACCATTTCCGGCCAATATGCCCAACACGATACCAACCAAACCTCCAAGTTGGCCAATGACGATGGATTCAATCAGGAATTGCTGACGAATGGTTCGGGAATTGGCCCCCATCGCTTTCCGGATACCAATTTCGCGGGTCCGTTCCGAAACGGTGACCAGCATGATATTCATTAATCCAACAGCCGCTCCAAGCAACGTGATGAATCCAATAATGGTGGCTGCCAAAGTGATGTATTTGATATTTTCCAACAAAATATTGACAAGGTTGTCGCTTTTCACAATGTTGAAATCCGATTCATCTTGAACATTCAGGCCCCGAATAACGCGAAACAAACCTTCTGCCTCTCCGGTCGCGATATCAAGCAATTGCGGTGACTTAGGCATTACCTGAATTTGAAAATTCATCTGCGGACGCGAAAAAACCTGCCGAACATTGGAATATGGCAACAAAACCAACCGGTCGCCGGATGAACCAAAGGCACTACCCTTCTCGGCCAGAATTCCAACAACGCGATAACGCGCCGTCCCGATAGAAATGGCCCGCCCAGTTGGGTTCACTATTCCCGGGAAGAGTTTCCGGGCCAACCCATTTCCCAACAAAGCCACATTCGTTCCGGAATAAATCTCCTGTGAAGCAAAATTTCGCCCCATACTGATGTCGTATCCGGCCGTTTGTAGATAATTGCCATCAACGCCTATTACCCTGACATTTGGATTACTTTTTTGCGACTTATAACGGACCGTTGCTGTACCCGTCGCATTAACCGTAATGGAAACCTCGGCCGGAAAATCGAATTCGTTCTTAAACTTCCGCGCTTCGAAATAGCTGATGTAACTGTAATTCTTACTTCGATAGCGGTTTCCGCCCACCTGCACCCGCATACCACGGCTCTGAACGGTAAACGTGTTAGCGCCAAGCCTGGTAAATTCTGCTGTAATGGAATTTTTGATAGAATCAATAGCTGTTAGAATGCCAACCAATGCCGTAATTCCAACAGCAATGATTAGGATGGTCAACACCGAACGGACCCAGTTTCCCCTGATTGACTGGATCGACATTAAAATGTTCTCGCGTGTGAGCGGATTGAACAACATAATTGATTTGGTTTGCTTCTCCAAGGTAGAAATATTTCAAAGATTTTGAAACAATTCAGCTCCTACAAACCTTTAGGATTTGTATTCATTTATGATTAATAAATGTTATTTTGCGACATATCTAAATAAATCGATTAAAAAATGGCATATGACGTTGAAATGATTCGTCAGGTATATGAACGCTACCCTGAAAGAATCAAGCAAGCCCGCAAACTTCTTGGGCGCCCCATTACCTTAAGTGAAAAAATTCTTTACGCTCACCTTTCCGGAGATCTTCCTGTCGAACCGTTTAAACGGGGTGAATCTTACGCCAATTTCGCACCTGATCGCGTTGCCATGCAGGATGCCACTGCACAGATGGCTGTTCTCCAGTTTATGCAGGCCGGAAAAGATCGGGTTTCCGTCCCTTCGACGGTTCACTGCGACCACTTAATCCTGGCCAGGGTAGGAGCAAAAGAAGACCTTACAACTGCTGAGAAAACCAACAAAGAAGTATACGATTTCCTGGCGTCAGCCTCAAAAAAATATGGAATCGGTTTTTGGAAACCGGGAGCAGGGATTATTCACCAGGTAGTACTTGAGAATTACGCCTTCCCGGGTGGAATGATGATTGGGACCGACTCGCATACTCCTAATGCAGGCGGTATGGGAATGGTTGCCATTGGTGTAGGTGGCGCCGATGCCGTAGACGTGATGGCCGGACTTCCATGGGAGCTTAAATTCCCGAAACTGATTGGTGTGAAACTAACCGGAAAACTCAGTGGATGGACTTCTCCCAAAGATGTTATCCTGAAAGTGGCCGGCATTCTTACTGTAAAAGGCGGAACCGGAAGCATTGTTGAGTATTTTGGCCCGGGAGCTGAATCCATCTCCGGAACAGGAAAAGGTACCATTTGTAACATGGGCGCCGAAATTGGAGCCACTACTTCAACCTTCCCGTTTGACGAATCGATGGCAAAATACCTGAAAGCTACCGGTCGTACTGATGTAGCTGAAATGGCTGCCAAAATCGGAGAACACCTTCGTCCCGATCCGGAAGTCGCAGAAAATCCGGAAGCCTATTATGACCAGATCATCGAAATTAACCTTTCGGACCTGGAACCACATATCAATGGCCCATTCACTCCTGATTTGGCAACACCTGTGTCACAATTTGGTAAAGTAGCCAAAGAAAACGGTTGGCCGCTGAAAATGGAAGTCGGTTTGATTGGTTCGTGTACCAACTCATCTTATGAAGATATTAGCCGGGCTGCATCGGTAGCTAAGCAGGCACTTGACAAAAAACTTAAAGTAAAAGCCGAATTTACCGTTACTCCGGGTTCGGAACAGGTTCGTTATACCGTCGACCGCGATGGTTACCTCGACACCTTCGAAAAAATTGGTGGAGTAGTGCTGGCCAATGCCTGTGGGCCGTGTATCGGCCAGTGGGCACGTCACAATGCCGAGAACCTGGATGAGAACTCCATTATGACGTCATTCAACAGGAACTTCTCCAAACGAAATGATGGCAACCCCAAAACGCATGGTTTTGTAGCTTCACCTGAAATTGTAACGGCCTTTTCGATCGCCGGTACGCTCGATTTCAACCCCGTAACTGACTATCTGGAAAACGAAAAAGGTGAGAAAGTAAAACTGGACGAGCCAAAAGGTGATGACTTGCCAACCAATGGTTTCGATGTGAAAGACAGGGGTTTTATTCCGCCGTCTTCGGAAAACAAAAATCTGGAAGTAGTTGTCAAGCCAGATTCTGAGCGTCTTCAGTTGCTCACTCCCTTTAAAGCATGGGATGGTAACAACCTGACGGGAATGAAATTGCTTATCAAAGCAAAAGGAAAATGTACAACCGACCATATTTCAATGGCTGGTCCCTGGCTTCGTTACCGCGGACACCTTGACAATATTTCCAACAACATGCTGATTGGTGGTGTTAATTACTTCAACGAACGCACAAATGCCGTGAAAAACCAATTGACCGGCGAACTGGGTGAAGTACCGGCAACAGCACGTGATTACAAAGCCAAAGGAATCGGTTCTGTTATTGTTGGAGACGAAAACTACGGCGAAGGCTCATCACGCGAGCACGCAGCTATGGAACCGCGTCATCTGGGCGTACGAGTTGTTCTCGTTCGTTCATTTGCCCGTATCCACGAAACAAACCTGAAAAAACAGGGTATGCTGGCACTGACCTTCGATAATCCGTCCGATTACGACAAAGTACAGGAAGACGATACCATCGATGTATTAAAACTGACCGAGTTTGCTCCCGGAAGTTCATTGGTGGTTGTTCTTCATCATGCCGATGGCTCAACCGATGAAATCATTGCCAATCACACCTACAATGAGGCACAAATTGAATGGTTCAAAGCCGGTTCATGCCTGAACTTCATTAAAGAGAATCAATAATTTCTTTCCATATGATAAAAAAAGCCGGTATCAACCGGCTTTTTTTATATAATTTAAACTTTCTGTCCTATTTTTCTAAAATTTGGATATTATACCTTCCATTTCTTATATTTACACCCACTAACAATCAGAAAAACAAAGATATGGAAACAGAAAACACCCAAACAGAGAATACTAACCAAACCGGGGCCCCAACCTCCTTTCAACACGAAATTCCTAACGCATCGGTCATCTTAATTCTTGGAATTATTGCCCTGATTATCGCGTTTTTTAATAGCCTGGTAGGTATCGTTGCCGGCGTGGCCGCCCTGGTTATAGCCCGCAACGCAGAACATCTATATCACCAAACACCAAGGCTTTACACACTGTCATCCTATTCAAATATCCGTAGTGGAAGAACCTGTGCCATCATTGGAATTGTAATTGCCATTTTGAAAATTATTTTGATCGGAACCATACTCGGTTTACTTGGAGCGTTTATTCCATGGGATCAAATAACACATGGAAATATTCAATTATAAAAATAGCTCGATTCTACATTTTTTAACATTTTTTAATACAATTTCTAACCGATTTTAGAATTTCATCTTTTACTTTGAATACTGTTTAGGAAAAATGTTATGGATCGAAAAGTAATTACAATGAAATATTCCTTTAATTTTCGTTTTCCGAAAAACAGCACTCATGTTTGACTTTCAGGCAAGTTAGCCACTCAGTCAAATTAATAAACAAAAAAAACCGGTTGCCTTGGCGGTGGCGACATCAGAATCAGAAAGCAATCTGATGATAGCATAAGATGGAATGAGCTTTTAAAATGAAACGAACATGAACTTTTTTAATCAAAAGTTCGCCAAAGGCAATGATTAAAAAAAGTTCATGTGAGAGCGAAGCGGTTCCATACGTTCTCAAATTTAGAATTAAATTATGAACCATAATTATAAATTTTAAACGTATGAAAACCAAATAATATTCTGTTTTAACATTTTTCGAATTGATTTTTATTTATTGAACTAAATACGGTTATCATGGAAAAGAACTTTAATGCACCGGAGGTTACCTTGAAGAAAAGGGTGACCCCGTCTCGGTTACTTGACGTCAAATCCAAAGAAAACGATTTACTTGTGGAAACGGAATGGGATAACTTGGACGAGTACTCTGATTTCGGTGAATTGGAGGATCTGAATCAAATTTACGGAGACATCGACGAAATCTTATAACAAAGGGGCTTTTGCCCCCTTTTTATTTCCAGCCACAGCTTGCTACCTTTGCACAAAACCCGTGCAACCCATTCATGAAAAATACCCTTATTGTTTTGCTTGGCCCTACTGGTGTAGGAAAGACAGATCTCAGCATTGATATAGCTAACCATCTCCATACCGAAATCATCTCGTGTGATTCCCGCCAACTTTTCAAAGAAATCAGCATCGGGACAGCCGTTCCGGACGAAAAATACTTACAGCAGGTTCCCCATCACATGATTCAAAACCTCTCGGTGGAAGATGACTACAATGCCGGTAAATTCGAATATGATGTATTGAATTTGCTGGAAGAGTTGTTTCAAAAGCACCATACCGTGCTTATGACAGGTGGTTCCATGTTATATATCGATGCTGTTTGCAAAGGAATCGATGATCTTCCAACGGTAGACAAGAAATTGAGGAAGCAATTACTCGACCGGTTTCATGAAAATGGACTGGAACCTTTACGCCTCGAATTAAAAAACGTTGATCCCGAGTATTATGAACAGGCCGATTTGAAAAATCCCAAACGAATCCTGCATGCCCTCGAGATCTATTACATGACCGGCAAAGCTTATTCTTCCTTACGGAGAGAAGGAACGAAAAAACGCCATTTCGACATTATTAAAATCGGATTGAATCGCGGCCGCACCGAGCTTTACGACCGGATCAACCGCCGGGTGGAACTGATGATGGAAGAAGGGTTGGCGGATGAAGCCCACAGTGTTTATGGAAAACGCCATTTAAATCCGCTGAATACGGTTGGCTACAAAGAACTTTTTGCGCATTTCGACGGCGAATTAACACTGGAGCAAGCCACCAAAAGGATTCAGGCCAATTCCAGAAAATACGCACGCAAACAACTCACCTGGTTTCGCCGCGATGAAAGTATCCGTTGGTTTCACCCCGACGAGAAGCAACAGGTGTTGCAATATATTGATGAACAACTAATGCAAAACCAGGAAGCATGAACGGGAATTTTACCATCAGGGTTTACGGGCTGTTATTACAAGACAGGAATGTTTTGCTGATTGATGAGTTTCAATTGGGCCGCCCAATGACCAAATTTCCAGGCGGTGGCCTCGAATATGGAGAAGGCACCATTGATTGCCTGCGTCGTGAATTCCGGGAAGAGTTACAACAGGAAATCAGAGATATCGAACATTTTTACACCACCGACTTTTACCAGCAAGCACAGTTTTTCGAAAACACACAGCTCCTCAGTATTTATTATAAGGCCGAATTTGCCAATCAACTTAAGCCCGGTTTCGCTGTTGAAAGCAAACCCAATTATTCCGATCTGCATAAAAACGGCGACATGCATTTCCGCTGGTGTCCCATCGAAAATATAAAACAACAGCTCAGCTTTCCGATTGACAAAAGGATTGGTGAAATGTTACAACACAGGCGACCATTATGAATGAACATAAAAAAGCGAAAGCATCTGATGCATGCTTCCGCGTACGACATTCCTTCCCTAAATCCGGTTATGAAAAAATCGCTGCAGTTTAACTGAAATACCGGACCCTCTCAATAGCCATCGTCATCCTCATCATCTTCGTCCTCGTCCGGCACATCTTCCACGTCTTCAATTTCGTCGTCATCTCCACCTGTTTCCAGGCCTTCCATCTCGAAATCATCACGTAAAGTTCCGTCATCATCATAATCATCATCATTTTCGATGATTTCGGACGCCTCTTCACGCGTCATCCGGACCAGGTAGTAATAGTCTTCGGCTTCAAAGGGCAAAGCAGACACAATCTCTTTTTTTGAATTGGTGTAGGTTACCAAATGGTCAGCAAATCCGAAAGGATACTGGAGCTTAATCTGGTTTTGAGTATCTGTCGGAAGTTTATCGTAATCCTTCACAACCCGGGGTTTAGTTATTCTATCCATCTGCAAATCAATTTAGGTCTGAAATAATTCCGTTCGTATTTCCCAAGCTATGCTGCCAATCTGTTTCCTGCAACATGAACTTCGTTTATATGGTCGAAAAATAGTAATTCAGTCCATCTAAAAAACAACTTTGAGAAATTTATGAAAAAAAATTCCTAAAACCTGTTTTCTGTTTCAATCAGCTGTTCTTCAACATATATCTTTCATGCTTTATAACTGTTTTTTTTCTGAAAAACTGTCAAATCTCTTCGCGAACAAAGGGTTTGGGCTTTGGGGTGAAATTCTCTACATTTGTTGGTTCTGAAAATAAGCTGAATTAAACATCGGAAAATGAAGCTATCATACACCTGGTTGAAGGATTATATTGACCTGGATTTAACTCCCGGGGAAGTGGCCGAAACCCTTACCCAACTTGGCCTTGAAGTAGGCAGCGTAGAAGAGGTGGAAACGGTAAAAGGCGGTCTGAAAGGGATTGTCATTGGCGAAGTAAAAACCTGCATCCCCCATCCCAATTCCGATCACCTGAGCTTGACAACAGTCGATTTGGGCAACGGAATAGAGAGTCCCATTGTTTGTGGTGCACCCAATGTGGCCCAGGGACAAAAAGTAGTTGTAGCAACTGTCGGAACGACTCTTTATGACGGGGATAAGGCGTTTCTTATCAAGAAAGCAAAAATTCGGGGCGAAGTTTCTGAAGGAATGATTTGCGCCGAAGATGAAATCGGTCTGGGCACCGACCATAGCGGGATTATGGTGTTGCCTTCTGATGCTAAAGTTGGGGCTGCCGCCAGTGATTATTTCAATGTAAAAAGCGATTATGTCATTGAAATTGATCTGACCCCTAACCGGATAGATGGAGCTTCACACATTGGTGTGGCCCGAGATTTGGCTGCTTATTTGAAGCAATCCCGGAACATTGATTATCACGTACCTTCGGTAGGACATTTTTCGGTGGACAATCATGACCTGAAAATTCCGGTAACCATCGAAAATAAAGAAGCCTGCCCGCGTTATTCCGGTGTAACCGTTTCCGGTATTACCGTAAAGCAATCACCCGAATGGCTTCAGAACAGGTTGCGCCTGATTGGGTTGAATCCCATCAATAATATTGTCGATATTACCAACTATGTATTATTTGAAACCGGCCAGCCTTTGCATGCTTTCGATGCCGCTGAAATTGCCGGCAACAAAGTCATTGTCAAAACACTTACTGCCGGGACCAAATTTGTTACGCTCGACGAAGAGGAACGCGAACTCGATGCCAACGACCTGATGATTTGCAACGAATCGGAAGGCATGTGTATTGGTGGTGTTTTCGGTGGTATCAAATCAGGTGTTAAAGATTCAACCACGGCCATCTTCCTGGAAAGTGCTTACTTCAATCCGGTTTATATTCGGAAAACGGCCCGTCGTCACGGACTGAATACCGATGCTTCGTTCCGTTTCGAGCGGGGTGTCGACCCGAACAATGTTATTTATGCACTGAAACGGGCAGCGTTGTTAATTAAAGAACTGGCCGGCGGAACCATCTCTTCTGACATAGTGGATGTGGTAGCCGACCAATCTGTTATGGAATATTTCCCGGTAACGGTATCGTACCGTCATATCAACCGCCTTATCGGGAAAGAGATTCCGGCTGAAACCGTAAAAAGCATCCTCACTGCGCTGGAGATAAAAATTCTAGCAAACACGCCGGATAATCTCGATTTGCTTGTTCCGCCGTACCGCGTGGACGTGCGCCGGGAAGCCGATATTATCGAAGAAGTTTTGCGGGTGTACGGCTACAACAATGTGGAACCGGACGGAGCCGTGAAATCAACGATTCAGCATGCTGAGTTTCCCGATAAGGTAAAACTTCAGAATTTGCTTTCGGAAATGCTGACGGCAAACGGATTCAATGAGATCATGTCGAATTCGCTGACCAAAGTCGGTTATTATGAAGAACTTGACAGTTTCAAAGCCGACCATACGGTTCAGCTTTACAATCCGCTAAGTTCGGATCTGAACGGCATGCGCCAAACATTGATTTTTGGCGGGATGGAAGCCGTTGCCCGGAATACCAACTACCGGAATCCGGATTTGAAACTGTATGAATTCGGGAATGTATACACTTTTAAAGGGAATAAGTCGCCCAACAAACCGGTGAAGAATTTTGCCGAAGAAGAGCATATTGGCTTGTGGATTACCGGCAAAAATGAATCGGAAAACTGGACTACGCAAAGCCGCCCGACCACTTTCTTCACGTTGAAAGCCTTCGTGGAAAATATTTTAACCCGATTAGGCCTGGATGTATTGCAGTCTCAGGTTGACACCGTTGATTCAGACTTGCTCTCTTCCGGTTTGGAATACAAATTCAACAATCAGTTGGTGGCACAAATCGGCTATGTAAGTTCGAAGGTCAAGAAATTGACTGATGTGGAAGCCGATGTCTTCTATGGTGATTTAAACTGGACGGCCATCCTGAAGCTTTTGGATAAAGATGGTGTTTCTTATACGCCGCTGCCCAAATATCCGGAAGTACGACGCGACCTCGCGCTGTTACTCAACAAGGATGTAAAATTCGGCAGTGTAAAAGAAATTGCATACAAAACAGAACGAAAACTGCTGCGCAATGTTAGCATTTTTGACGTTTACGAAGGGAAAAATATTCCGGAAGGAAAGAAGTCATACGCAGTAAGTTTCTTCCTGCGCGATGAGGAAAAAACGTTAAAAGACAAGCAGATTGACAAAGTGATGAAGAAGTTATTGAGCGCGTTCGAACGCGAACTGAATGCTCAATTACGATAAACATCATGATTAAAATAATTCGGGGCCAATTCGGATGTTCGGGATGGCCCCTTCTTGATTCAAAACGCTGATGACACCCAACACAACCAAAGGTGTTTTACTGGCCATGACAACCGCCTTCTTATGGGGATTTCTGGCCATTGCCCTGAAAGTAGCCTCAACCATGGTTGACTCGTACACCATTGTCTGGTTTCGTTTTACCGTCGCGTTTCTGGCATTGTTCTCCTTCTTTCTGTTCCGGAAACGGGAAATGTTGCGCATTCTTATCAAACCGCCTTTTATTCTGGTGGTCGCAGCTCTTGCCCTTGGATGGAACTATCTTGGGTTTATGCAGGGAGTTAGTTACACCTCGCCGGGAAATGCGCAGGTTATCATTCAGCTGGGCCCCGTTTTGCTTGCAGTCGCCGGTATCATTATCTACAAGGAAAAACTCTCCCGAAGGCAAATCATCGGTTTTGTTGTCGCGTCAGTAGGTTTTTTACTTTTCTACCGTCAGCAACTAATTACCATGCTGGGTAAGGAAGCTGATTTCAATACCGGTGTACTCTGGATTGTTTCGGGTGCGGTTGCCTGGAGCATCTATGCTGTTTTTCAGAAAAAGCTGGTGCAAACTCACCATGCCCAGACAATGAACATGTTTATCTATGGTTTACCGGCGCTTCTTTTCATGCCGGCAGCAAACTTCGATCACCTGGCAACCCTCACGCCCGGTTGGTGGATTCTTTTGTTTTTCCTTGCTGCCAATACACTAATCGCTTATGGAACGCTTGGGGCCGCCTTCAAATATATCGAAGCGAATAAGATCAGCATTATTGTTGCCATGAATCCCGTCATTACCTTTATTACCATGGCTATTTTATCGGAACGACACGTTTCCTGGATTCCTCCCGAAAACATTTCTCCGCAAGGTTATCTGGCTGCCATTCTTGTGCTTACCGGAGCCGTATTGGTTGTCAAGCGAAAGCGTAAAAAGATTGATGGCAATTTGTGAAGTTTAGCTGGCTAATTTTTTATATTTTTTGCCAACCTAAACAAAACGAACTTATGAATCTTAGCTTTGCCAAACGAAACCGGGTCATGCTCGCACTCATGCCCGTATTCCTTTTTTCCTGTCAACATGATGATTCGAAGGTAATGACCGTGACCGGCGAAATCCCTGCTTCTCAAATGGGTGTTACGCTTTCGCATGAACACATATTGGTTGATTTTATCGGGGCCGACCGTATCAGTCCCGATCGGTACAATCGTGAAGAAGTGGTGAAACGGGTCCTTCCCTACCTTGAGGCGCTAAAACAATACAACGTAAATACGTTTGTCGATGGAACTCCTCAGTTTTTAGGCCGTGACCCTGAATTATTAAAAGAGCTATCGGAAAAAACCGGCATGAATCTCATCACCAATACCGGCTGGTATGCTGCGGGGAATTACAAATATTTACCTCAGGAAGCCTTTGATTTGAGTGCCGAAGAAATTGCCGCACAATGGATTGACGAGGCGAAAAACGGTATCGGGAATACCGGCATCAAACCCGGATTTATTAAAATTGGTGTCAACGTGCCCATGACCAAGGTAGACGTTAAATTGGTGAAGGCGGCTTGTATTACGCACCTGGCCACCGGATTGACCATTATGTCGCACACCGGTTTGGCGGGACCGGCATTTTCGCAGTTAAAAATTTTGAATGAATACGGCGTTGCCCCGTCTGCTTTTATCTGGACACACGCCATGATTGAGCCTAAGATGGATAAAATCCTTACAGCTGCCGACATGGGAACCTGGGTCGCTTTTGACAATCTAACTCCCGAGTATAAAATGGTCAGTCGGATGCTGGATCTGCTCAAATACTTTAAAGCGGCAAGACGGCTTGACCGTGTACTGATATCGCAGGATGCTGGCTGGTATTCACCCCGAGAACCTAATGGTGGAGACTTCAGAGATTATTCTACCATTTTCGATACCTTAATGATCTTGCTTTACAAAACAGGTTTTACCAAAGATGAAATCGATCAAATCCTGGTAACCAATGCAGAGAACGCCTTCGCTATTCGGGTACGTAAGCTGCAAAAACAAGCAGACAAGACTTCTAAATAACATTTCCCCCGGTTGACTGTTCCGATTTTTGTAACTTCGTTTTAGAAACAAAAAAGGGAATATCGCATGACAAATATTCGGGTTATCAAAGGAGACATCACACAATTGAAAGTTGATGCGATTGTGAATGCTGCCAATAATTCATTGTTGGGTGGCGGTGGCGTTGACGGAGCCATTCACCGGGCTGCCGGTCCGGAACTGCTTGATGAATGCCGTACATTAAACGGATGTGCCACGGGCGATGCAAAAATCACGAAAGGTTATCGCTTACCGGCTAAGCATGTCATTCATACCGTTGGTCCGGTTTGGTCGGGAGGTAGTTACAAAGAGCGGGAATTACTCGCCTCATGTTACCGGCGCAGCCTGGAAATTGCAGCTGAGCACAAATTGAAATCCATCGCGTTCCCCAACATCAGCACGGGCGTTTATCATTTCCCGAAAGGGGAAGCAGCCCGCATTGCTGTGGCCGAAGTGAAACAGTTTGTAGAAAATTCTCTTTTACCTGATGAAATTATTTTCTGCTGTTTCGACGATGAAAATTTTTCACTTTACCAGGAAGTTTTACATTAATCAATCCAACCATCTTTTATCTCTTTTTGCTATTTTGGCCTCCATGAAAATCACCATGAAACCGGTAGCCAGCCCCGGTGCAATCGAAACGGTTGCCCGGCTGGCAGAAGAAATCTGGAACGAACATTATGTCCCCATCATCGGGCAGGAACAAGTCGATTACATGGTAGCCAAATACCAATCGGTTCCGGCCATTTCCAATCAAATTGAAAACGAAAGTTATATTTATTTTCTGATTTTTGCTGAAGCGAAAGTCGTTGGTTATGTGGGAATGCAAATCAGGGAACAGGAGTTATTTCTGAGCAAATACTACGTACACCGCTCACAGCGTGGAAAAGGCTACGGAAAGCAAGCGCTGGATTTCATCCGTCAATATGCCCGTGAAAGGGGATTGAAGGGTATTTCCCTTACGGTGAATAAGTTTAACTCGAACAGCATTGCCGCCTACGAAAAGATGGGATTCCTCAATCTCGGGCCAACCGTCGCCGACATTGGCAACGGCTTCATCATGGATGACTACAAGATGCGACTTCCACTGAACTAATTCCGGGAAACCGGCTTACATAAACAATTCGGCCAGACTTCCATAATAATCTTCTTCCCAACCGCTTTTCATATTATCGAAGGCTCCCTCAGGAATGTTGGTCTGGTGAACTTCCATACTTGTTCCCCCCTTATCGGGATGCAGTTTAATGGTGACAACCGAATCCTCATCTTCTCCAAAATGCCATTTCTGTACGATGCGCATGTCCTGCTCAAATTCCACATTCTCACCCGAAATGGCTCCATCCCACAAGCTAAAGCGCGAGCCCGGTTCGGTACTCATAACAGCCGGTTCACCCGTCCAAATCTCAAGCATAACCGGATTAACCAATGCATTGTATACATCGGCAGGCGATGCTTTCAGCTTAAAATACTTCTTCAATTCTTTCATCGGGAACTTCTTTTAGCGGTCTTATACCGGCCAAAAATAACGAGAATATCCGGTGTAAGTAATTTATCAGGCTCAATATAGCGCAAACTTTCTATTTTTGTCCATCGATTACTAAGCGATGTTTATATTATGATAACGAAAATACGTAATTACGCCAACCTCGTAAAATTCGAACACACTATTTTTGCCTTGCCTTTTGCGCTTATCGGCTTTACGCTGGCCATTACCCAAACAACATCTGTTTTTCGCTGGGAAGAGTTGATCGCTGTTTTGCTTTGCATGGTTTTTGCCCGGAACACCGCCATGGGCTTCAACCGGTATCTCGATCGTGAAATTGATGCGGAAAATCCACGCACAGCCAAACGTGAAATTCCTGCCGGTATCGTTAGGCCTCGCAATGCTGCTGTATTTGTTACCATCAATGCCATTCTGTTTATTGCCACCACATGGTTTATCAACCAGCTGGTATTTTTCCTGTCGCCAATTGCCCTGATCGTAGTGATGGGGTACAGTTACATGAAGCGCGTCACGCCGCTTTGCCATTTTGTATTGAGCGCCGGACTGGCATTGGCCCCCATTGGCGCCTATCTGGCCGTAACCGGAAAATTCGCATTGGTTCCCATCCTTTTCTCGTTTATTGTTTTTTTCTGGGTCAGCGGTTTCGATATCATTTATGCTTCGCAGGATGTAGTGTTCGACCGTGAAAAAGGGTTGAACAGTGTTCCGGTTTTACTTGGCGTGAAGAAAGCATTAAGGTTCTCAGCATTCATTCATGTACTGGCAGCCATCATGGTAGTATGGGCCGGTATTGATTTGCATGCCAACTGGTTGTATTGGACAGGGGCTGCCATTTTCGTTGGATTGCTTACTTATCAGCAAAGCATTGTGAAACACGACGACCTGAGTAAAGTGGGACTGGCTTTTGGAACCACCAACGGTGTGGCCAGTGTTATCTTCGCCGTTTTTGTGATTACCTCACTTTACATTTAATTATAGTGGCGACACACTTAAAGTACTTCAACAGAATCAAACGAACCGCTCCGAAATTCGCGAAATGCCCGGCCTGCTATCATGAATTGTTTGCTTAAAACTCGTACGTAAACCCGACAGTAAAAAGCTCCTGAAACTGCCATTTGGGCTTTTTGCCGATTTGGTTTCCGGCATTATCATATACCGGGAATTTGGTATTATCATCGTAAATCAGGTGCGTCATAATCCGGGTATTGATGGAACGGGTCACCTTCAGGACCAGTGTTTGCTCCCAATCGAAATTGAACTTGGTAAACGGGTAACGGTAGTTGACAAATATCTGCCCTGCTGTTTCATAGTGAATATTCTCAATAATGTCCTTCTTGAAAGTTGTTTTTACAATGAAACCCGGTTCCCACAACTTCTTTTGTCCGGCTTTTAGTCCATAGTTTGTCGGGTCGATCAGTGCAGTATCATTCATATATGTTGTTTTGGACGTAAGCGGAGAAATAAACAACGAGAAATCGGCGTTGGGTTTGTAATCCAGACCAATTGAGAACGTTACGTATCCCGGAGCCATGAAGGCCGATATAGGTTTCTGGTGATCGGGATCGGAATATCCCCGCGTCATCTGTGTTTTAAAATCGAAATCGCCAGAATAATACCAACGATTGAATGCTGAATATCCCAGACGGGATTGGAATTCAATCTTATCGTCGTTTTTCTGCAAGCCCTTCGTATCGGTCCGGTTCATCCCGTAACGGAGTTCCAGATCATTTTCCCATTTAATCTTCTTCTTTGAATAATTGACATGGTACTTGGCAACGCCCAATGCAGCCAGCGAACTTTCACCTCCCTTGGCCCAGTTTTTCAACGTTGTTTGTGTGAAGCCCAACGTGCCGTCACCGCCCATTTCCCAGGGCGACAACTTCGGTGTAATAGTGTTCATAGCCAGCAAGTTGTCTCCAGGTTCTTCCCGCTTGATTTTTATTTCCCGCCGGTCTGTGGTTGTAAAGCGTTGGATTTGCACTCCATCATCAATGATGATGTTCACCTTCCCCTTTCCGCTATTATTCACGATAACCCCCAACGAATCGTTCTGTACATTCTTCAGGTAAAACCGAATGGGTGGCATAGGCCGGTTTGCTGTCCACATCGACTTCTTCTCGCCGGCAAGGTTTGTAAAACTTAGTTTCACCGAATCGGCTGCTGCATATTTTGTCAGGTACCGAAGCGCCATACGAAGTGAATCATTCGCCGATGCTACTGCTCCATCATTGTAATAAGATAACTTGTCGTAATTACTTTGTTCCACTTTTTCCCGGTAGGCCTGAGCTGCTGAATCAATAAACTGCTGAATATACCCCGAACGGTATTGTGCAATAACCGAATCGCGGTAGCTGGTTAAAACCGAACCGTTATACCGCAACCGGCACGACTCAACGACGCTGATACGAATAGAATCAAAGGCCGCCGGTGAAATTGAATCGGCAGCACCAAGGCTGGCAAAATGTTGCTTGAGGCAACGCCGAAAGGCTGCCGGCATTTGTTCCAATGAGTCACTCAGCAATCGCTGTGGATCCATTGCCGGAATCAGTCGAACTTCCTTCTCTATATTTTCAAGAAGCGACTCGGGGACTTCAATCATACTGTTTTTTAGGCTATCCGCCCATTGTTTCTTCAACGATTTGACCTGATCGTCGACTTGATTGGAAGTAATATAACCGGGAACATTTTCCGGATGACGAATATCCTGAGGCCGCCGATCGTAGATAAAAACTACGCCATAATCGGATAATAGCTTTTGCATTTCGACCACCGATGTATCGATGGGCTGATTTTCGGCATAATTTAATACACCTTTAATGGCCTTCTGATATGTACGATCGGTAAGGTACCACTCATTTCCCGAATACATGATCCGGTTCAGATAATTCACACTCCACGCTAACGTATCCTTCGGATTTTCCAGCTGGTCACGATGTTGATCCTTTTTCACAGAAGCAGAACCTTGTGTATTAGCCCATGCAGGACCGGCCAACATCGCGATACATGCCAGCATCAAGACCGGAAATATTCTTGACATAATTACTTCCCCTGGTTTGGTTCAACACAAAAATAGTTATTCAAAGCAGATTTATAAAAAGATTTAAAATCATTCCTTCGAACTTTATGTACATCCATTTTCGTGCCATTTTATTGCTAAAACCAAATAAAACGTTCATAATAGTTATCATTTTGAATTATTATATACAAAAATGAGGGTGTCCGAAAAGTATCACTGCAAAATTTGAAACTTACAAACGGTAACCGGCCTTCTGTTTTACCCCTCGGATGGACATCGGGACTCCACTAAAGGGGCGGCTTAAAGTCCCCCTTTAGTCCTCGAGAATTCGGGGTCGGGGTGAACAAATTAAACTGTATTTACAATTTGATAGTTTTGAAAATGCTCTTTGGAATTTTCGGACACCCTCTTAAACCACGCCTTGGGAGTCGTCCCACAGCTTGCCGAACCGAAAGGAGGGTTTTCAAGTTGTCGAATGGCTTCGCTGAAGAAAAGTGAAGGCTTAAGCATTTGTTAATTGCTTCGCTGGTTAAAAAGTGAAGGTTTAGGCATTTGTTAATTGCTTCTCTAGCCAAAAAGTGAAGGTTTAAGCATTTACTAATTGCTCCGCTGGCAATAAAGAGGGCGTTTAAGCATTTACTAATTGCTTTGCTGGCAAAAAGTGGAGATTTTAGCACTTGTTAATGGCATCGCCCACAAAAACTTCATCAGTGGCCTTAAGGATGTCATCCCTGGAAGCGCTACAACGGACGTTCTTTGTTGATTGGCGAAATGTGCGCCTACGGTTGGCATGGACAATCTAACCCGGGGTTGGAACCATATCAACCCTTCAGGCTTTATGGCGACGAAGGGAGTCCGAAACATATGAAGGTGTTAACTTTTATGCTGTTTTCCGGTAACGCATCACCGCCAGGGAGAACATGACGACGCCGTATCCTAACATGGAAAGGAATTCATATTTCAGGTCAAAGAACCCGGAGCCTTTCAGTACCACATTACGGATAACTTTCATCATGTAATACAACGGATTCAGGTGATCGAGCCACTGAGCCCATTTCGGCATACTTCCCACCGGCGTGAACAGGCCGCTCATCAGAATAAAGACGAGCAGGAAGAAGTAACTTACAAAAAATACCTGTTGTTGTGTATCAGAAACCACCGATATCAATAATCCCAGTCCCATCACGCCAAGTAAAAAGACGGTGACCGTTAGAGTTTGGCCGGTTGCTTACGCTGGATTCCTGGTTAGCGCCTGTTTGATGAAAGCACTGACCATCTTGCGCCTTTTATTCAGATATTCATCATATTTCTCCCTGTCACCCTGAAAAAAAATTGTCTGAAACAACGGCCGTGCAGCAAAAGGCATGATAATCATCCCAATCAGGTTGGGAATCAAATCTGCGGCTTGAATCGGATTGATATTTCCGGCTTCGACTTCTTTGTCGATTACTCTTTGCAAAAAATTTGGGTCGATTCCACTATTCTGGAGAATTCTTACAAATTTCTCCGGATCGCGATTAATTTCGCCAATTAAGAACTGAGGCAAAAACGGATTGCCGCCAATTACGGTAACATACCGGTCAACAATACGATCAATCTTATCCAGCAGAGGGCCTTCTTCCTTAAAAATCAAATTTTTACCGAATGATTTTTTTTTCGGTTCAGATAATTGAGAAGTAAAAGGGAACTGCCCGTGATAATCATTCCGGCAATGGAAAGAACATCGGGATGCTCATCAGGCAGTAAAATCCAGGCGAAAATGGCTCCAAAAACCGGGATAATGAATTTCCACATGTTTAGATCCGAAACTTTTACACCCGGACGTTTTAAAAGTGTAAACCAGATGGAGAAAGCAGCGGCCGAAAGAAAACTGAGCCATGCCAACGCGGCATAATATTCGAAAGGCTTGGCCGAAAAATGAAGCCCTTCAATGGGAATGGAAAACAGGAAAAGCATTACACCGCCTACAATCATACTGGCCGAACTGAGCACCAGCGGCGGCACTTTGTCTTTATCCTTGGCTACAATAATATTGGTAAAACCGGAATTAATATTGGTCAGTACCAATAACGCAATGCCGACCAGTATCAGCTTCCCTTCTCCGGAAAGGCTGCCCTTTTCCAGGCTAACCAAAACCACACCGGTCAATCCCAGCAGAATAACGCCTGCCTTTTTCAAACTCATTTTGTCATCGGGCATAGTAAAATGAGCCACAACGGCGACAAACACAGGCCCCGAACCTACTACGATAGCGCCAAGTGCTCCCGGAACCATTGAAATTCCGGTGTAAAACAGAGAGTAATGCACAAAGGTCTGCAGCAGCGTTATAATGAATACCACCTTCCAGTTTTTCAGAATAATGCGGAAATAATCCCTCCGTTGGGAGCAAAACGGTAGAATAATCAAGCCGGAGATGAAGAACCGGATTCCGGCAAACTGAAGGGGCGTCGTATAGGGTAAGCCAATTTTGATTCCGACAAAAGCCGATGCCCATAACAGGCAAGCTAAAATGGCCAGGAAAATCGTACTGCTGAGTTTGGTCCGCATGAATCAGGTATCAATTGTTAAAAGAGGTGCAAAACTATGCCTAAAATTCTTATCAGCCAAAGAAACAATTATTACCAGGAAAATGATTCATCATAATTTCATGAACCCAATGAAGCCAAGTTTTTATAAATAACTCCGGAGCAACCGAACTGCTTGACCATAGTAACTGCTTCCAAAAAGGTTTAGATGGTTCATCACGTGATAGAGCAGGTAAATATTCTCGCGGTATTCATAGCCATCAGGCAATGGATTTTCTTCGCGGTAAGCCGAATAAAACTCAGATGAAAAACCGCCAAACAGTTTTGTCATGGCCAAATCAGCTTCACGGTGACCATAATACACCGCCGGATCAATGATAACCGGCTCACCATTTTCATCGCTCATGTAGTTTCCACTCCATAAATCGCCGTGTAACAAGGTTGGAGGTTCTTCACTTCCCTCTAGGATATCTTCAATCTTTTCTTCCAGCTTGCGGAAACCGGAGCGTAGTTTTTCATCAGCATAGCCGTTACGTTCAGCTAACTGAAATTGAAACAGCAAGCGCTTATTCATATAAAATGAAGTCCAATTGGTTGCCTCATCTCCTACCGGGATATTTACTTGGGGCGTAGCTCCAATGAAATTGTCTTCATAAAAACCAAACTGTTCAGCCTGGTAACGGTGCATCCGGGCAAATCGCCGGCCAAAATCCTCGAAGAAATTTCTTTTTCTTCCACCTTGCGGGATAAATTCCAGCAAAAGAAAATCATCTTCTTGTAACAAAACTTTAGGAACACGAATGGCATTTGCTTTAGCCAGCTCTTTTAAACCGTTAGCTTCGTTTCGAAACATGGAATTATGGAAACCAGACTTCATGAAAAATGAACGGCCAGCCCCGGTAGTAATCCGCCGGGCATTGGCAATGCACCCTCCGCCGATGGATTGTGTCCGAATAATTTTTTCGCCGGTACAGGCTTCAATTCGTGTAATTATATCCTGTTCACTTCCCATACTGAATGTGCTTTAGTAAACCATTGCAAGCATCTTCAAGCAGATCCAAAACCAATTCAAATCCTTCTTCCCCGCCGTAATACGGATCGGGGACCGATGTGTAGCCAAACTCCTCAAGGAAGTCGGTCATTTTGTATATTTTCTTTCGATCGGATTCATTTCGCGCCAACGATTGCAGATCGCGGATATTCTGATCATCCATACCGATAATCATATCGAATCGATCAAAATCTACGTCCGGATTCACTGGTCGCGAAATGCTGGCCAGATTGTAGCCACGTCTGATAGCATGCGATTGCATTCGTTGGTCAGCCGGTTCGCCTTCGTGGTAACCCATAATGCCCGCCGAATCGCAAGCGATTTCATTTTCCAGATTTCCCTTTTCAATGTAAGCATTCATCACTGCCTCGGCACTGGGTGACCGGCAAATATTTCCCAAACAAACAAATAGGATCTGCTTCTTCATACAAATTAAATTTCAACCCGAATATCGCAAGTTTTTTCAGGCCTCGCAACCGGGATGAGTTGTCTTCTCTGTTTCTTGTTTCCAAAAATGCCTTAATTTTGCTGCCGAAAAAATCATGGCCATGAAGAAAATTTTCTTATCGATTTTGCTTATCGCCGGCACATTCGGCTTTGCCAATGCACAGATTAATCACCAACATGCATTGGGCTTACGCTTAGGCAATAACGCAAACTTTGGAACCGAAATCAGTTACCAATACACCCTCACCCCAATGACCCGATTGGAAGCGGATCTGGGCGTTCGTTCCGGAAACAGCTGGAATAGCTGGGCTCTTACCGGTGTTCACCAATGGGTTTGGCACATCGATGGCGGTTTCAATTGGTATGCCGGTGCAGGTGCCGGAATTGGTTCATGGAGTTACCGGACTAATTATACCGACTACGGCGACAGCGGGTTATTCCTGACTATTGCCGGAACAGCCGGAATTGAATACAACTTTGAAATTCCGCTGCAGGTGGCCATCGATACCCGTCCTCAACTGGGATTCATCAATCCGCAAGGAGACAACCTCAACCTCGATCTGGCACTTTCGGTTCGTTACTGTTTTTAATCCCATCTTTGCTATTGCAGAGATAATATCATCCACACAAATGTTGAGGGTGTCCGAAAAGTCCAAAGAGCATTTTCAGGACTATCAGATTGTAAGTACAGCTTAAGTTATTTACCCCTATCCGCGACGTACATCGGGAGGAGGGGTAAATCCAAGCGCTGATTCATCTTCAAATTGACAAATCCATATTTAAAAGTTGGGTGCGAATCGGTTTACCTGCCGGGAAGATGGCGGGGAAAGGCCGTTTTCCAACACAAAGATTTTTCGGTTAATCGGTCAATTCCAAAACCTGCTGTAAAACAGTAAAAAGTATCCGTTACCGTAAACGAAATCGATAAATCTGCTCCACAACATAATTATAAAACATCCTTATTTCTTCATAATACCTATTTTTATTCCGAAACTGGAAAGAATTTATTGGCCTAACCTGCCATTTCGTTTCAAATAATCAAAAAATCAATACAGGGAGATTTTGCCCTGATCAAACCAATAATAAATAAAGCGTCTGTTATGATTCATTCCGTTTTCTGGCTGATTCCAGCCGCCTCTCTATTTGCCCTTTTATTTGCCTGGATATTCTTTAAGAACATGATGTCCAACCCGGAAGGGACTCCTAAAATGATTGAAATTGCCCAACATGTGCGTGAAGGGGCCATGGCTTATCTCGCCCGACAATACACGGTGGTAGCTAAGGTTTTCATTGTGCTGGTGATCCTGCTTGGGATACTTGCTTACCTTGGGGTTCAAAACCCGTTCGTCCCGGTAGCTTTCCTGACAGGAGGATTTTTCTCCGGACTGTCCGGTTTTCTGGGAATGCGGACGGCAACTTATGCCTCTGCCCGGACAGCCCACGGAGTTTCTGAGTCGCTGAATAAGGGATTAAAAATCGCCTTCCGTAGCGGAGCTGTGATGGGCCTTGTCGTAGTCGGTTTTGGCCTCCTCGACATTTCTATCTGGTACTTTATCCTCGATAATTTGGTTTACACTACTGCACACATGCAGGAAGGCGTTTCCTGGATAGGCCTGACATTTGTCCAAGCAGGAACCAGTGAACATGAAAAACTAATTGAAATTACTGCTACCATGCTGACCTTTGGCATGGGGGCTTCAACCCAGGCATTGTTTGCCCGTGTGGGGGGAGGTATTTTCACCAAGGCAGCCGACGTGGGCGCTGACCTGGTTGGTAAAGTGGAAGCCGGCATTCCGGAAGACGATCCTCGCAACCCGGCTACCATTGCTGATAACGTGGGTGATAATGTAGGTGATGTTGCCGGTATGGGAGCTGACCTGTACGAATCGTATTGCGGCTCCATTCTGGCAACAGCTGCACTGGGCGCTGCCCTCCCCGGCCTGACCGGAGCTGACCAGACCAAAGCTGTTATTGCCCCGATGATTGTTGCTGCAGTGGGAATTATTCTCTCCGTAGCCGGAATCTTCCTGGTAAGAGCAAAAGAATCAGCGACACAAAAGAACCTTCTAAATGCTTTACTGCTGGGAACAGGAGGTAGCTCTGCTATGATTCTTGTCGTACTGGCGTTAATGGCTCAATTTGACTGGATAAGTTGGGGAGTTTTCGGCTCGGTCGTAGCCGGCCTGTTGGCTGGTGTTATTATTGGCCAGGGAACCGAATACTTCACATCCGACGAGTATAAACCAACCAAAGGTATTGCGAAACAAGGTCTGCAGGGACCAGCAACTACCATCATCGAAGGAATGGCTGTCGGGATGTTTTCCACATGGATTCCAGTGTTAACCATTGTGCTGGGGATTATTGCAGCCTACGGTTTTAGCGGTGGATTCCATGACTTTGCCACCGGTGTTTACGGTATCGGGTTTGCTGCAGTGGGTATGCTCTCAACCCTGGGAATCACCCTTGCCACTGATGCGTTTGGCCCCATTGCCGATAACGCTGGTGGAAACGCCGAAATGGCGAAACTGGCTCCTGAAGTCCGGCAACGGACCGATGCACTGGATATGCTTGGAAATACAACTGCCGCTACCGGTAAAGGCTTCGCCATTGGTTCAGCTGCACTGACAGCATTGGCCCTATTAGTAGCCTATATGGAAGAAATCAAACTATGGCTGGGAAAACTGGCCGGTGATGGTTTCAAAGAAGTTGGTAACGTATTGTTTTATAACGATCACGCTCCCGTTGTTACTGCCGGGAAAAAAGCTGTTGCAATAGCCACAGCCAATATCCAGGATTTTGTGGATGCTTATAGTCTAACGCTGTTCAATCCTCTTCTTTTAGGTGGATTGTTCATTGGAGCCATGATGGCATTTGTTTTCAGCGCTATGACCATGAAGGCCGTTGGTCGTTCTGCCGGAGCTATGGTCGACGAAGTACGTCGTCAATTCCGCGAAATTCCGGGTATTATGGAAGGAACAGGAAAGCCGGATTATGCCCGCTGCGTTGAAATCTCGACAAAAGGAGCACAACGAGAGATGATTCTGCCCTCACTACTGGCTATTTTTGTACCCGTAGCTGTTGGACTCATATTTGGAGTAGCCGGAGTTATCGGTCTTTTAGCCGGTGGACTGACTACCGGTTTTACATTGGCCAGTATGTTGAATAATGCAGGTGGTGCTTGGGATAACGCGAAAAAGTACATCGAAAAAGGTAACTATGGCGGAAAAGGCAGTGATGCCCATAAAGCCGGAGTTGTTGGCGATACGGTTGGTGATCCGTTCAAGGATACTTCCGGTCCGTCATTGAATATTCTGATAAAATTGATGACGATGGCGTCCATTGTCATGGCTGGTGTTACAGTTGCTTATCACATATTCTAATCCAATTTAGAAGATAGTTAAAAGGAGGTGGCCGAAATGGTCACCTCTTTTTTTGTTAAAATGCAATTATTCTATAACTTTCTAAGGAGAAATGAACCCCATCAATCATTTATTAAAAACGACTAAAAAACAACGGTGCCAACCAACCCGCGTTGAACGAATTGAAGATTTAACTTGTTACATATAAATAATACTAAATTAAATAAAACATGGCGGATCTCAAAACAACGTACATGGGGGTGCAACTGAAAAACCCCATCATTCTTGGAGCCAGCAGCATTGTTGATAAGCTCGAAACGGTAAAAAAAATTGAACGGGCCGGAGTCGGCGCCATTGTTTACCGCTCACTCTTCGAAGAACAGATTCATCTCGAAGAAGCCCAGTTGGATGACATGCTCGGGGAATATGATGAAAGGAATGCCGAAATGGTCGATATTTTTCCGAACATCAAACATGCAGGCGCCAAAGAACACCTTTACCAGTTAAAGAAAACAGTAGATGCCATTGATGTCCCTGTTTTTGCCAGCCTAAACGCCATTTACGATTCGACGTGGATAGAATATGCCAAACAACTGGAAGAAACAGGTGTCGCTGGTGTGGAACTAAACTTTTACAGTGTTCCGGTTGAGTTAGAGAAGACCGGTGCAAGCATTGAAGAACACCAGTTGTCCATCCTGAGAAAGGTTAAAAAAGCGGTGAAAATTCCGGTTAGCGTGAAGATTTCCTCGTTCTACAGCAATCCATTAAACTTTGTGCAGCAGTTGGATAAAGCCAAAACCGATGCCGTGGTTCTTTTCAACCGTTTCTTCCAGCCGGAAATTAATATTGAGACCGAAGAGTTCTATTACCCCTTCGATCTGACCCACGAAAAAGATTATCAGGTTACCCTACGTTTCGCCGGCCTGCTCTACGGACAAATTAAAGGCGATATTTGTGCCAGCCGCGGGATTTCCGATGGAAAAGACCTTATTAAAATGTTATTGGCAGGTGCCACAACGGTACAGGTGGTTAGTACCATATTCCGGAACAAAGCCGGATACGTAACCAAAATGCTTGATACCCTCGAACAATGGATGGACGAAAAAGGCTATAAAACCGTAGATGAGTTCCGTGGAAAGCTGGCCATGAAAAACCTGAAGGAACCATACGCTTATAAGCGGGCTCAATATGTCGACATTCTCATGAATTCGACTGAGATAATAAAAAAATATCCAATGATTTAATCCACCAATTTTAACCCGGCACACGCCGGGTTTTTTATTCCCCCTCCTTTACCTTCCTTCGATTCATTTTTCCTGCACCCACCCCCTTGTTTAGAACTGATTAAAATCAGTGTATTAGCATGTAAAAGTTTATCAAAATCATGTATTAACGAATTCCTCTTTCCTATTTTTACCGCAGGAAAACCAAACCTTAAAAGCCAACTATGGAGCTTGCCCATATCGTTGAGATAGTTAACGGCAGAGTCATCTGCGGAGAAGAGAAACTCAGGCGAACCGTCAAGTATGGCTTCAGCTCGGATTTAATGAGTGATGTTTTGACCATTAACATCGAAAAATTGCTGTTGATGACCGGTCTCACAAATCCCCAGACCATCCGCACAGCCGAAATGGCGGATATCGAATTTATCCTGTTTGTCAGGAATAAAAAAATCACCTCGGATATGATAAAACTAGCCAGTCAGAATGATATCGTACTCATTACTACCGGGTACTCACTCTTTCGGACTTCCGGCCTATTATATAATGCAGGTTTAAAACCGGTGTACTGATGAAACTGAATTTTCAGGTGGAAGGAGGCAACTTTGCCAAAGCAGGGGCAGCATCCAGCGAAGTGAAAAAGATGCTAAAACAATTGGGGGTTCCGCCAATGGTTATCCGACGCATTGTGGTTGCTTTGTATGAAGCAGAGGTGAATATTGTGGCCCATGCCCAGCAGGGTGCCATCAGCGTTGACCTGCATCACGACAAAGTGGAAATCAGGCTGCGTGACAAAGGACCGGGTATTCAGGATATCTCCCGGGCCATGCAGGAAGGTTTTTCGACAGCTTCCGAGGAAGTGCGCGCCATGGGATTCGGCGCCGGAATGGGATTACCAAACATCAAAAAAAACGCAGATAAGCTGCATATTGAAAGTCAGGTCGGCGAAGGGACCACGGTGTACATTACGAATTGACCATCTCCCGAAAAATGGATTGATCAAGCCCTACAATCCAGTCATATCAGGGGTTTAAAGATGTTTATATATGAGGAAAGCTGGTTTAAAAAGGTTATTTTTATTGTGCAAACAAAAGCAAATAATCTCTAAAAACCAGCTCATGTCAAAAGTATTAACAAAACAGGTACAGAACAAGATCAGTCGCTATTTTCTTAAGCTTGAGGGTCAATTAACAAAACCGGAAGCCCGATGTATCAGGGAAATGACCACCGGGATACTCAAGACAGGTACAGTATTGGTCAATAAGATAGCCACAGGCATTTGCGATACGATCTCGTTGAGCCAGACGACCAAGCGCTTTAGGAACCATTATAACAAGAAAGATTTTTTCATGAAGTTATTCCGGGGACATATGAACAGTGTAAAAAGCAAAATCTGTCATGGGGACTACATCCTGTTCGATGGCTCTGATATCCAAAAGAAATATGCCAAGATGATGGATGGGCTGGACTATGTGAAAGATGGCGATAAAGGAACCATTGGCCTTGGGTATTGGCTGATGAATGTTGTCCACTTTAGCAAAGACCAGGAAATGACTCCCCTGTACAATAAGCTTTACAGTTTTGACCATGGCGCAAAAAGTGAAAACAAGGAGGTTCTTGAAGCAATGGGCGAAGTAGGGGCAATCATTAACAAAGATGTCACAACAATATTCGACCGGGGAATGGACCGTCCCATTTGCAGGGATTTCATTATTGCCAATGAAGGCAACTTTAACCTGCGCCTGAAGAAAACCACAAAGCTGATGTACAAAGGCGAAGAAATGGCAGTGAACAAAATAAGCCAGAAAGTGCCGTTGTTCATGAAATTAACGGCTACAAGGATACAGAAAAGCAAGAAGCGCCAGTTGGTCTATGAATGCGGGGCGATAAAGGTCCAGTATCAAATCAAGGGCAAGATGCATGATCTTTGGCTTGTTGTAACCAAAAGGGCCAATGGCGGATATTGCTGGCTACTGACACGTTCTCCAAAAGACAGTATTGTTGAAGTAATCAAAGAAGCATTTACAGCCTATGGTTTTAGGTGGAAAATAGAGGAGTACCACCGACATATCAAGGAATGTTACAACCTGGAAGACATACAAATCAAAACATTCGAAGGCTTACAAAGCATGCTGGCAATACTGACAATAGCCATGAGCATCATATACTCATCGCTTTCATCCCTGCACACAAGGCTGTTGCTTGAAAGTGGGGTAAAAACACTAAACAAAGAACGTATGTACGAACTACGCAATTTTATCTATTACAAAATCAGCACGATAATAAAAGTATTGCTGGCCAATATGACACCAAGGGCTTTCCTTCCTCAATCAGATCCATCTCCTAATGACGGACAGTTAAGCCTTTTACTAAATTTTGAAAACTAAAAACGGGAGATGGTCAACTATTATTAATAAAGGAGCCAAATGGTTCAGCAGTATCGGCACCGAAAAATCAAAAGGTACCAAGGTTTTCGCCTTAGCAGGAAAAATCAACAATGTGGGACTGATTGAAGTACCCATGGGAACCACGCTCCGTGAGGTGATTTACGATATCGGTGGTGGTATCAAAAACGGAAAAGAGTTCAAGTCCGTCCAAACCGGAGGTCCTTCGGGTGGCTGTTTGACCAAAAACTTCCTTGATACTCCTATCGACTATGAAAGTCTGACTGAAGCCGGCTCCATGATGGGGTCAGGTGGTATGATTGTGATGGACGAAGACGATTGTATGGTCTCCATCGCCAAATTCTACCTCGAATTTACACTTGATGAATCGTGCGGAAAATGTAATCCATGCCGTATCGGAAACAAACGGTTGTGGGAAATTCTGGATAAGATTTCCAAAGGAAATGGAACAAAGGAAGATCTGAACCGATTGAAACTTCTCAGCAACGTGGTAAAGGACGCTTCTCTGTGTGGACTGGGCCAAACCTCTCCCAACCCGATTTTATCAACCATGGATAACTTCTGGGACGAGTACCTTGCGCACGTCGAAGACAAACGCTGTCCGGCTGGCCAATGTAAGGCCATGATGCAGTACGTTATCGATCCGAACAAATGTACCGGTTGTACACTTTGCTCGCGCATCTGCCCGGTTGCCGCCATCGAAGGAGAACGCAAAAAGCCGCATGAAATCGATCCGGAAAAGTGCATCAAATGTGGTGCCTGTATGGAGAAATGTAAATTCGAAGCCATCTCGGTGGCTTGATTGACCAATCCGTAAATCATCTGAAAAATGAAAATGGTAACATTAACCATCGATAATAAAACTGTTGAAGTTCCTAAAGGAACAACTGTTTTAGAGGCAGCGGCCAAAGTGGGCATCGAAATTCCTACCCTCTGCCACATGAAACTGGACAACCTGGAAATCGAAAATAAACCCGGTGGTTGCCGTGTTTGTCTTGTCGAAATACAGGGCCGGAAAAACCTGGCCCCTTCCTGTGTAACTGAGGTAACCGATGGAATGGTGATCAAATCATCGTCCATCCGCGTTATCAATTCCCGCCGGACCATTGTCGAACTGATTCTGAGCGACCACCCAGCAGAATGTCTCACCTGTGCCAAATCGGGTAACTGCGATCTGCAAAGCCTGGCCATCAAAATGGGCATCCGTGAGCTCCATTTCTCGGGAGAGAAGTCGGTGCACCGCGAAGACAAATCACCGGCTATCATCCGCGACATGGACAAGTGTATCATGTGCCGCCGTTGCGAAACCATGTGTAACGAGGTACAAACCGTTGGTGTTCTTTCGGCTATTAACCGTGGATTCAACTCGGTTGTTTCCCCGGCATTTGAGCAGGACTTGCAGGACTCAGCCTGTACATACTGCGGACAATGTGTGGCCGTTTGTCCCGTTGGGGCGCTTACCGGGCGTGACCAAACCGGCGCCGTCATCCGTGCTTTGTCAAATCCGGATAAGACCGTCGTTGTCCAAACCGCACCCGCTGTTCGTGCTGCTCTCGGCGAAGAATTCGGACTCGAGGCCGGTACGCTGGTGACCGGGAAAATGGCCGCAGCACTGCGTCGCCTTGGTTTCGACTATGTGTTTGACACCGATTTTGCTGCCGACCTGACCATCATGGAAGAGGGGACCGAATTGCTCGACCGGCTCACCCGCCACCTCAACGGAGATTCAACCGTAAAGCTTCCGATCCTGACATCCTGCTGTCCGGCCTGGGTAAAATTCATTGAGCATAACTTCCCGTCATTGCTCGACGTACCCTCATCAGCCAAATCACCGCAACAGATGTTCGGTGCCGTTGCAAAAAACTACTTTGCCGAGAAACTGAATGTCGACCGGAAAAAGCTGGTGGTCGTCTCCATTATGCCGTGTGTGGCCAAGAAATACGAGCGCGGCCGCGAGGAGTTTGCCGTGGATGGCAATTCAGATGTGGATTTTGTGCTCACCACTCGCGAGCTTTCACACCTGATTAAGCTGGCCAATATCGATTTCAATACACTTCCCGATGAAGAATTTGACCAACCGATGGGAATGTCCACCGGGGCATCAGTCATCTTCGGAACAACCGGTGGTGTGATTGAAGCGGCTGTGCGGACGGCTTATGAGCTCTACACCAAGAAACCGCTTCCCAAAGTGGAATTTGAAGAATTGCGCGGAATGGAGGGCCTGCGACATGCCACCATTGATTTTGCCGGATTGCCTTTACACATCGGCATCGCTCATGGCCTGGGAAATGCCCGTAAACTGCTGGAAGAAATTGCTGCCGGAAGAAGCCAGTACCATGCCATTGAAATCATGTCATGCCCCGGCGGTTGTATCGGCGGTGGAGGACAGCCTTTCCATCACGGAAAATCGGAAATTCTCAAAAAACGCCAGCAGGCTATCTATCAGGAAGACCGGAATAAACCCATCCGAAAATCGCATGAGAATCCGTTCATTTTCCAACTGTACGAAGAATACCTCGGTGAGCCGATGAGCGATAAAGCGCATCATTTACTCCACACCAAATATTTCGACCGTTCCACCGTATTTGAACAGGACGGCAATGCATCTGAAACTGACGATAAAAATTAATTTGTCATGGAAACAACCAGAGATTTGAAAACCCACAAAGTGCAGTTGTCAGAAAATGGCATTGCACTGGTCAAAAAGATATGTCGCCGGTTCAATTACCAAGAAGGCGAACTCATTAATATTCTTCATGCCGTGCAAAATCAATTTGGTTATCTGCCAGCTGAAATCCAGGAATTGATTGCCAAAGAACTGGACGTATCCGTTGCGAAGGTTTATGGTGTAGTTACCTTTTATTCTTTCTTTACCATGAAACCGAAAGGCAAGTACCCGATTTCTCTTTGTATGGGGACCGCTTGTTACGTGCGGGGCGCTGAAAATATCCTGGACGAAATCAAACGGCAGCTCAACATCGATGAAGGAGAAACTACTCCGGACGGGCTGTTTTCGCTCTCCAGTTTACGCTGCGTTGGCGCCTGCGGGCTTGCTCCGGTACTAATGATTGGCGAAAAAGTGTATGGGCGTGTAGCCCAGGCAGATGTGCGAAAAATCATATCAGAATACAAGGCGGGCTGCCCGACACACCCCTCAAAAGAGTAAATACACATATGTTAACGTCTGAATATCAATAGAAACGGGCCTTAAAAGGCCCGTTTTTTTTATGATTTTTGCTATGTATTTCTTTAATTTTTTACTATTTTATGATTATTGTAAAGTCTTTCTCCTCTCATTTTACACCTAACTCTAAAATATTGCTTTTCAGCATATAGTATTTAACCCTAATTCTGTATAAATTCGAACGGAACGTCGATGATAAAGGAGAGAGCCCAAAACGCAGCCATCATTTTTTCTTCACTATAAATCATCAAACTATGGAGCCAATCCAATCCAAAATCAAAGAACTGGCGGTAAAACATGGCCGCAAGCGCGAAAGCCTGCTACCTATACTTCAGGGAGTTGTAGAACAGGAACGTTACCTTTCGGAACATTCCATGATTGAAATTGCACGGGAACTTGACCTGCCGGCAGCGGAAGTCTATGGAACAGCCACTTTTTATTCTTTCCTCGAACACCGGAAAATGGGCCGTTTCGTCATCAGGATTTGCAAAACTATTTCCTGCTCGATGAAAGGGAAAAACCAGGTGCTCCTGGCCATTCAGGATATGCTCAAAATATCGACAGGTGAAACAACACCTGACGGCCGATTCTCCCTGGTTGAAACCAACTGCCTCGGACTTTGTCACAAAGCCCCGGCCATGCTTATCAACGAGGAAGTGTATACCAATCTGACACCGGAAAAAGTCCGTGAGATTCTTTCGGAATACATGAAAAAGTAACCCTTTTCATCCCAAACCAAAAAAATCAATCCAAATGGCTGAATCATATCATCTGTTGAAACGAGCCGATTTCATTTTCCGGAATGAAAATGACTGGGAGGCAATTCTCACAAAAACCATTAAGCGCACACCTCAGGATATTATCAATGAGCTGATTAGCTCAGAACTAAAGGGACGTGGCGGCGCTGGTTTCCCAACCGGCTTAAAATGGAAAATTACCGCTGAAGCCAAATCAGCTGAAAAATATGTCATCTGTAACGCCGATGAAGGAGAACCGGGAACCTTCAAGGACCGGGAAATCCTCTCACGGGTACCGTATAAAGTGCTGACAGCAATGGCTGTTTGCGCCCACATTATCGGTAGTAAAAAAGGCATTATATATCTACGCGGTGAATATCACTCCCTTAAAGAGGCACTGGAAAAAACCATTTCTGAATTTGAATACTACTGTAAGAAAATCAAACTCGATTTTTCCGTTGATTTATTTATGGGAAGCGGCGCCTACATTTGCGGAGAGGAAACTGCACTGTTCGAATCACTCGAAGGACATCGCGGCGAACCACGCAACAAGCCTCCCTACCCGACCATTAGGGGGTATATGGACAAACCGACCGTTATTAATAACGTTGAAACGCTGGCGCATACCTTCACCATTTTTAAATATGGCTCCAAAAAATTCTACGACCTGGGTGTCCAGTTCTCCCGCGGGACCAAGTTGTTCTCTGTATCGGGCGATACGCCCAAACCAGGTATTTATGAACTGGAGCTGGGAATGAGCCTTCAGGATTTCGTCAATGAATTCGGTGATGGCGATACCAAAGCTGTTCAGGTGGGCGGAGCGTCCGGATTTTTGGTGCCCCGAAAAAAATTCCAGGAAACCGCCATCGGTTACCAGGGGAAACTGACGGGAATCTCACTCCCTACCGGAGGGTCGATGATGATCTACAATAGTTCACGATCCATGTTTAATGTGTTGGATAATTACCTTGAATTTTTCCGCGAAGAATCGTGCGGACAGTGTACGCCTTGCCGTGTAGGCTGTCAGCAACTCCTTATCGGGATTAAGGCGGTGAAACGCGGAGAGCGTCCGGCGCAATACCTCGACAAATTGCTGAAGCTGACGGAAACAATGCAACTAACCGCCAAATGTGGCCTGGGTCAATCAGTGGCTAACTCGTTTGCTTCCATTGTCGAGAACTTCCGGGAAGAGATGATCTACTAATCGTGAACCAATCAAACCGTACATCATGACTCAAAAAATTCAAATAAATATCAACGGGCTCCCGGTAACAGTAAAACCCGGAACCACCATTTTGGAAGCGGCAAGTAAAGCGAATGTCACCATTCCCACATTGTGCTACCACAAAGACTTATGCGTTGCCGGTAACTGCCGTGTTTGTGTGGTAGAAGTGGCCGGTCAGAAACGTCTGTCAGCAGCCTGCGCCACACCTTGCGAAGATGGGATGGATATCCTGACCAACAGCCTAAAGGTGCGGAATTCGAGAAAACACATCATCGAGCTCCTCCTTTCGGAACACAACGCCGATTGTACCAAGTGTTACAAAAATGGTAAATGCGAGCTGCAATCACTGGCATCGGAATACAAGATCATGACGCAGGACTTTATCGAACTCCTGCCCTGGAAAAACTACACCATCGACATGATCTCACCTAGTATCATCAAAGATGACAGCAAGTGTATCCGTTGTCAACGTTGTGTACGTACCTGTGCAGAACTTCAGGGAGTAAATGCCCTTACGGTTGCTTATAAAGGCGATAAAATGAAAATCTCCACCTTCTTCGAGAAAGCCATGAATGACGTGGTTTGTACCAACTGCGGACAATGTGTGAACCGTTGTCCCACCGGTGCCCTGATCGAAAAGAACTATGTGGAAGAAGTTTGGGATGCTATCTCCGACCCGAAAAAACATGTGGTTGTTCA
Source organism: Prolixibacter sp. SD074 (assembly GCF_009617895.1). NCBI lineage: Bacteria > Pseudomonadati > Bacteroidota > Bacteroidia > Marinilabiliales > Prolixibacteraceae > Prolixibacter > Prolixibacter sp. SD074. The sequence goes on along the minus strand of NZ_BLAW01000001.1, from coordinate 19,053 downwards.
AACCGCCCCGGCTGTCCGTGTCGGATTGGGTGAAGACCTGGGATTCGAACCGGGTAGTCGTGTTACCGGCAAAATGGTTGCTGCCCTCAAACGCTTAGGTTTTGATTCGGTACTGGATACCGATTTTACTGCCGACCTGACCATCATGGAAGAAGGCACCGAGCTGCTTACCCGACTGAAAAAAGCGCTTGTGGATAACGACAAAGAAGTCAGGCTTCCAATGGCTACTTCCTGCTCACCCGGATGGATCAAGTACATTGAGCACATGTATCCCGAATATTTGCCCAACCTCTCGACCTGTAAGTCGCCTCAACAGATGTTCGGTGCATTGGCAAAAACCTATTATGCCAAAGCACGAAACCTCGAGCCAGATAAGATCGTTTCGGTTTCCATCATGCCGTGTATAGCAAAGAAATTCGAAGCGGCTCGTCCCGAAATGCATGCCAGTGGCTATCGGGATGTCGATTACGTTCTTACGACCCGCGAGCTATCCATTATGATTAAACAAGCTGGCATCGATTTCATGCAGATGGAAGACATGGAGTTTGACCGGCTGATGGGCGAATCAACAGGTGCCGGCGCCATCTTCGGTGTAACTGGTGGAGTTATGGAAGCAGCGCTTCGCACGGCTTATGAACTGGTTACCGGAAGACCGGTGCCATTCGAGAACCTGAACATCACCCCTGTCAGGGGCATGGAAGGCATCAGGGAAGCCACCGTTAAAATTGAAAAACCATTGAAAGAGTGGAAATTCCTGGACGGTGTTGAACTTCACTGTGCTATTGCCCACGGCTTGATTAATGCCAAAACGGTGATGGATGCCGTGAAAGCCGGAAAAGCCAATTTCCACTTCCTGGAAGTGATGGCCTGTCCGGGCGGTTGCCTTGGCGGTGGCGGACAACCCATCCCGACGAATTCAGAGATTAGGGAAAAACGGGCGAAAGCCATTTATGAAGAAGATGCGGGTAAGCCCGTTCGCAAATCGCACGAAAACCCCGAAATTCAAAAAATTTATAAGGATTTTCTGGGCGAACCGCTTAGTGAAGTCTCTCATCATTTACTTCATACTACTTATACGCCGCGACAGCGTTTCTAATGTCGTAAAATTGATTTGACGCTTTGAAACCCCGGTTGTCACCCGACCGGGTTTTTATCTCCATTTTCAGTTATCTCCGGACACCAGGAGAACCTGTCAAAAATCTTGTAATGAGAAGGTTTTTCGTGATTCCGATCATGCTGTTCTCACCGGGGAAATATATACCTTTGTTATATAAAACCAACCAATCATGCAATATCAGACAGCGGCAGCGTGGAAGAAAGACGTTATTGTCAGGGACGAAATTGATAAGTACCTGATTGACGGGAAAGATTTTATTGACGAAGAAAAGATTCATGCACAAATTGCGAATGCCAAAAATCCCGATCCGGAATACATTCGTGAAATTCTGAAGAAATCACGCTCAATAAAAACGCTGGCCCCGGAGGAAACTGCCGCCCTCCTCAATGTCGAACCGCCCGAGCTGTGGGACGAAATCAACGAAGCAGCGCTCCAGGTAAAGAAAAAAGTTTACGATAACCGAATCGTATTTTTTGCACCACTCTATTGTTCCAATCTTTGTGTCAACAATTGCGAGTATTGTGGTTTCCGGGAAGATAACCGCAATGAAACGAGACGTATTCTTACCCAGGATGAAATCCGCAGAGAAACCGAATCAGTTATAGATGAAGGCCACAAACGTCTGATCCTGGTGTTCGGCGAACATCCGCGTTCGGATGTGGATTACATGGTCGACACCATAAATACCGTTTATTCCGTTTACCGCGATGCACCGGTATCGGGCAGGGAAGCCAACATCCGCCGGGTGAATATCAACGCAGCACCGATGAGCTCCGCCAAGCTGACAAGATTGAAAGATGCAGGAATCGGTACATACCAGGTTTTCCAGGAAACATACCATCACGAAACTTATAACAAAGTACATCCCGTCAATACACTGAAAGGTGATTACCGCTGGCGTCTATATGCTTTGCACCGTGCTATGGATGCCGGCCTTGATGATGTAGCTATCGGCGCACTTTTCGGATTGTACGACTGGCGCTTCGAAGTGATGGGACTGTTGTATCATACCATCGATTTGGAAAACCGCTTTGGTGTAGGACCGCATACCATTTCTTTCCCGAGAATTACGCCTGCATCCGGTTCGTCGTTGAGTAATAATCTACCACACCAGGTTTCAGACGAAGACTTCAAAAAACTGGTAGCCGTATTGAGGTTGTCGGTTCCAACGGCTGGCCTGATTGTAACGGCCCGGGAAAAAGCAGAACTGAAAAAAGAAGTCATTAATCTGGGCTGTACCCAAACTGATGCTTCTACCCGGATTGGAATCGGCGCTTATTCCGACCAGAAAACAGAAGCGGATCTGGACAAAAAGCAATTCACCATTGGCGATCCGCGCGATCTGGACGACGTGATCCGCGAAGTAGCTGAATTGGGCTATATTTCATCATTCTGTACGGCAGGCTATCGCTGCGGAAGAACCGGTGAAACCATTATGGGAATGCTGAGCCACTGCGTGGAAGGTAAATTCTGTAAACTCAATGCGGTACTGACTTTCCGGGAATACCTAAACGATTATGCCTCGCCTGAAACCAAAACCATTGGCGAAGAATTGATTCTGAAGGAAATTGCCGAAATTGAAGCAGGACCTTATTTCGCCGAACGGCCTCACCTGATGGAGAAATTCAGGGCTGAGTACAAGGACATTCTTCTAGGCAAAAGAGATTTGTATCTCTGATTGAATTCATGTAAAAATCTCATATCAACCGTCGGATAATTTCCGGCGGTTTCCTTTTTCCCGCAAAAGGTAAAATATCCGGTCGTTTCAGCGTTTTTCTATCTGCTTTTTATTATTTACACAAACTCAAACTACTGGTTCAAAGCTCATATAACAAACAAAATTCTATTTTATTTAACATAAATTCTATATTTTATCACTGATTAATGTAAATTTGTTAGAACTACATTATCAACTCAAAACTATGAACAAGGGAACAGTTAAGTTCTTTAACAGAACCAAAGGCTTTGGTTTTATTAAAGACGCAGAATCAGACAATGAGTATTTTGTCCACGTAACCGGATTGATCGACGAAATACAAGAAAACGATGAAGTTACTTTCGAACTGAAAGAAGGTAAAAAAGGACTGAATGCAGTAAATGTTAAACTACTATAGTTTATTTCATTTCAGAACATCTTTCCAGCCTCGCCATCTTGGCCGAGGCTTTCTTTTTTATAAAAAACAAAACCCTTTCCATGAAACGAGTATGTTACTACTGCTAAAAACGCTTTAAATAGTTAATTTTCGCAACATACGAGTTCCATTCGACCATTTAAAAAAATAAATTTTAATCGAATGAAAAGAAGAAGCTTTTTCAAAACAGCTGCCATTGGCGGGGCAGCATTTTCACTGTCTCCATTGGCCGCCTGCGAGGACAAATCAGGAAAAACAGCTGCACCAACTGCTGATTTCACCCGGTTCGAATTCAACGAGGTGACCATTGAGCAACTTCAGCAAAAGATGAAAAGCGGCGAACTTACCACCGAACAGCTGACCAACAAATACCTGGGACGAATTAAGGCCGTCGATCAAAACGGCCCGTCACTCCACACCGTCATCGAACTGAATCCCGATGCCATTACCATTGCAAGAAAACTGGATGAAGAACGAAAAGCCGGAAAAGTGAGAGGCCCGTTGCATGGAATTCCCATTTTGATAAAAGACAACATCGATACCGGCGATAAGATGCAAACTACGGCCGGATCGCTGGCCCTGGAAGGCAATCACCCCAAGAACGACGCTTTTATTGTCGCAAAACTTCGGGAAGCCGGCGCTGTTTTGCTGGGGAAAACCAACCTCAGCGAATGGGCCAACTTCCGTTCCAATCATTCCTCAAGCGGATGGAGCGGCCGCGGTGGCCAGACCTGTAATCCATATGTGGTCGATCGCTCACCCTGTGGCTCCAGTTCCGGTTCCGGAGCTGCCGTTTCGTCGAACTTTTGCGCCATTGCCATCGGGACCGAAACGGATGGTTCCATTGTTTGTCCTTCCGGGATAAACGGGGTGGTAGGCATCAAACCAACGGTTGGACTGTGGTCACGCCACGGCATCATTCCCATTTCGCACAGCCAGGATACCGCCGGACCGATGGCCCGAAGCGTTACGGATGCAGCCACACTTTTGGGACCGTTGGTTGGCGACGATGCCAACGACAAATCCACCATGCCTGCTTCCAAATGGAAAGGGACCGATTATACGCAGTTCCTGGATAAAAACGGACTAAACGGGGCACGAATTGGTATCATAAAAGATTACTTCGGGTTTAACCCGGATGTGGATACGCTCATGGACCAGGCGATGGATGCCATGAAGCTACAGGGAGCCGAACTGGTGGATCTGGAACCCATGAAAGATCAGAAGGAATGGTCCAAAGCCGAATGGACAGTTATGGTTTACGAGTTCAAAAACGACCTGAATAAATACCTTGCTGAACATCCTGAAGCTCCCAGGAAAAACCTGAAGGAACTCATCGAGTTTAACAAGCAGAACAATGCTAAAGAATTGCAATGGTCCGACCAGGCGATTTTCATTACTGCTGAAGAGAAAACACCTTCGGAGAAAGAGTACCTGAACGCACTCAAGATTACCAAAACCCTTCCGGCAAAATATATCGACAGCGCCATGAAGAAGCACAACCTGAATGCATTGATTGCACCAACGAATGGCCCCTCGTGGACCATCGACCGGTTAAATGGCGATCATTTTGGTGGTGGAAGCTCGGATTTGGCCGCTGTTTCGGGATATCCGAGTATTACCGTGCCGTCCGGATTTGTCCACGAATTACCTATCGGTCTTTCCTTTGTCGGTACAGCGTGGTCGGAACCGGAACTGATCAAACTGGCTTATTCTTTCGAGCAGGCTACCAAATTAAGGCAGGCGCCGAAGTTTATTCCGTCGTTGTTAAACCAGCTGGGGTTTTCCCTGTTTTTATAAACCGTGATCTAATAAAGTTTCTCTGCCTGTGCAATGGATTTTACCGTACGAATGGTAAAGCTGTATTGATAGCTTTTGGCCGATAACCGGTACGGCGGATGGGCAATGGCTTGGGCGCTCCAGGTATCGTCGCCGCCAACACCCAATTGCTTGTAGTCGATGTGAACGGTGAAGAAATCGCGAACCTGCACCTCATCAATGTGTTTTGCCTGCTCCAAATCGGGTGCGGTGTAAGGCCACACGCTGAAATCGACCTTCGCCCCTCCCCGGACCATCAAACCTCCGTTTTTCCCGGCAAGGGCAAACCAGCGAACATCGCTCCGGTTACCGTTTTCCTGCGGACGCACATATTTGTATTGCAAATCGCTGGTCGGTGTTTTATACAAGGCCAGTTTGGCGCCTGATTTCCGGTCCCAGTAATTTTCCCACGGCCCTTTTCCGTAATACGCCGTTTCGGTCAACGTTCCCGGAACTTCCACCGTAAAGCCAAAGCGTGGCAAATCGGGCGCGTTGTCACCTTTCAATACATCGGCCGACACCTGAAGCGTTCCGTTTTCTTCCACCAGATAGTGCACCTTCAGTGTCGATGCATCCACCGGCAGCCTATAGGTACAAACAACACCTGATTGATTCTCGTCAATGGTTGCCGACTGAAGGGTCATATGGGCAACCGCGTCTTTCCAAACACGCATGTCGCGGAAAATATGATTACCACCAGCCAGATCATTATCTGTTGGCACACGCCAGAAGTCAGGCTTCAACGGACTAACGAACTGTTCTTTGCCATTCACTTTATAGGACGAAACGGCTCCCTTCGCCTTATCAACCACTACCGTGAAGTTCTTTCCCGACAAGGTAATATGGTTGCCATTTTCGGTGGCTCTCGCCTTACCGGAAACTACCGCAGCCGGTTTCACTTTGTGTCCCGGAAGGGTAAATTCATTCCAGGCAATTTCGAACCCGGCATCGGCCCACAGCGTTTTCTTCGCCAAATCCCAGCTGATATTCAGAACGTACTCAGCATCCTTCTTCAGTTTGTCTTGATCGACCGGAACATGGAAACGGGCATTCTCTCCCGGAGCACAAGCAGGCGCCGGAATGATACCATGCTGCACCTCAACACCGTTTTCCCGTAACAACCACTTGAGCGTATAGGGTTCCAGGCCCGTAAAGTCCTGCCGGTTCACTACCGTGAAATCGAAATTCTTCAGGTCAACCGGACTGACACTGATGGGCTGGAATACATGTTTGCACTCCCACAAGGCTGGTTTGGCCGTGCGATCGGGAGCAACAATACCATTAATACAGAAGTTTCCGTCGTTGGGCTTGTCGCCGAAATCGCCTCCATAGGCCCAGTAAGGTTTACCGTCTTTATCCTTCTCTAGGATGCCCTGATCAATCCAGTCCCAGATAAAACCACCCATCAGGTTGGGATGCGAACGGATGACCTCCCAGTATTTTTTCAAATCGCCGGTGGAGTTGCCCATGGAGTGGGCGTATTCACACATCACGATGGGGCGGTGAACCCAGGGGCTTTTCGCCAATCCTTCGAGCAAAGCTGGCGACGGATACATCCGGCTGATAACATCGACCCATTGCCTATCGGTTGGATTGGCATCATAGGGCCGTTTCCAATATCCTTGCTGTTAACCGGCACATAATCCGGACTGGCCGGATCGCCCTGCGCTCCTTCGTAGTGAATCAACCGGGCCGGGTCGTAACTGCGAATCCAACCGGCCATTGCCGCATGGTTCGGGCCTACCCCCGATTCGTTTCCAAGCGACCAACCGATAATGGCCGGGTGATTTTTGTCCCGTTCCACCATCCTGACGGCACGATCCACAAATGCGTATGTCCAGGAGGTATTGTTGGTGAAATAGCCAGTCAGGCCATGTGTTTCCAGATCGGTTTCATCCAGAACATAAATACCGTATTTGTCGCACATATCGTAGAAATACGGATCGTTCGGATAATGCGAAGTACGCACCGCATTCAGGTTGAAGCGCTTCATCAGAAGAATATCGTCGAGCATCTCCTTCCGGGTAACCGCCTTTCCATTCACGTCGCTGTGATCGTGCCGGTTCACGCCGTATAGCTTCACCGGACGGCCGTTGACCTTGAATACGCCGTGGTTCCACTCAACTTTCCGGAACCCCACATGCGTACTGGTCGCATCCACAACGTTGCCATCAGCATCCTTCAGGGTTACAACCAATATGTAGAGGTACGGATTCTCGGCCGACCATTTCACCGGATTGGTAATATGCGTTTTCAGCAAAGCAAATGGTACGTTGTCGCGCTGTGGGACACTTTCGTGCAAAATATGATTCACCAAGATACTCATCTCCCCGTTCTTTACTTTGTTTCCCTGCTCGTTATACAATTGTGCACTAAATGTCCATCCCTTTGGATCGGTATCATCCGGTACTTTTACGCGCGGCCGGATTTGCAGCTCGGCATCTTTGTATGCCGCATCCAAATCGGTGCGAACAGCCAGATCATATATATTCACTTTGGGCTGAGCCACCAGGTACACTTCCCGGTGAATACCGCTCATCCGCCAATGGTCCTGATCTTCCAGGTAACTGCCGTCGCTCCAGCGGTACACCTGCACCGCCACCCGGTTCTTTCCGGGTACGATATAATCAGTAATATCAAACTCGTCCGGAAGCCGGCTTCCCTGGCTATACCCCGCTTTTTGTCCGTTCACCCACACATACATGGCCGACGAAACGCCGCCAAAGTGTAAGATTACTTCCCGGTCTTTCCAGTTATCAGGCACATCAAAGTCGCGGATGTATGAACCGACCGGATTGTCCCGAAGGATATACGGTGGTTTTGCCGGGAAAGGATAAGTAATGTTGGTATAAATCGGGGTACCGTATCCTTTCATTTCCCAGCTTGATGGCACCGAAATGTTGTCCCAAGCAGAAGCATCAAACCCCTTTTTCGCGAAATCGGTAGTTGCTCCTTCGGCTTTAGGAACGAAATAAAATTTCCAGGTCCCATTCAACGATTCGTACCATTGCGAATTGTCCCGCTCCATGGTCAGGGCTGTTTTCACATCCTGAAACGGATACAGCGTGGCATGCGCTTCCATTTTGTTCCGTTCAATCATGCGCGGATTTTCCCAATCCTTCGGATATTTTTTGCCCGAAAGAAGCCAGCGACAGAAGCGTCAACAAAAAAGTAATCAGTGATATTCTTTTCATCATTAGGCAGGATTTATGTACTGTTTTGAGTGTGTAAAATAAGAAGTTTGGCGCAAATATCCAACCAGTACCTACCAGTTTGCGTTAGTCAAATTTCTCCACATCGAATGAGATACAACTTCTCCTTTCATTGAAAGATTTAGGAAGAGAACAAGGAATGTTTCAAGTCTCGCTCGGTATTCCCGGTAGCGTCCAGATAAAAGTCCTGAATAGAGTGAAAGTTAACGAGGAAATAGTGAAACGATAGTTTGGGAGAAATACCTTCTACCTCATGAAAGACCTAATGCTTCAATAACACTTTGAAGTAGGCCGGAATATCCGTCTCAAAACCATGGTTTCTTTCGTAAATGGGTGGGTCAGCTTTAAGGAAGCCGAATGGAGCGCCAGTCGTTTGACGCCTCGATCTTTTACTCCGTACATTTTATCGCCGGCCACCGGATGTCCCTCTTCCGAAAACTGGACCCTGATCTGGTTCTTCGTTCCGGTAAAAAGATCGATTTCCAGCAAGCTAAGCTGGTCCGATTCCCTGACGACCCGGTAACCGGTTTTCGAAAACTTTCCCTTTCGGATTATTGATGGAGTACATCCGGTGCAACTGGTTCTCCACCAAATAAAGGTAATGATGCCTTCTTTTTCGGCCAGCTGACCGTGAACAACCGCGTAATACGTTTTATGAAACGTTGCCCAGTTATCCTGTAAATACCGTTTGGCGGGTTCACTCTTCGCAAAACCAATACTCCGGAGGTTTCCCTGTCCAGCCGATGTACAATAAATATCCGGCTCTTAGAGCGGGGATTTCCTTTTTTCACATAGTCGGTCAGCAGAAAATAAGCGGTATTCTCCTTTTCCCTGGCGGTACTCATCGTGAGCAAACCATTCATCTTATTGACTACCAAAATATCCCGATCCTCATAAAGAATGGTTAATCCCTTGGGTTCGTGTTTCTTTGAAGGCCGTTTAACTGAGGTCTGTTTTTCCTGCATCGCTATGATTTATGGAGGCAAAGGTAGTATTAAAGTGGCAACATTTCGCCGCTGGTCTTTCTGTCGAATTTTTACGTTAATTTATCCAACGCCTGCTGAATGTCTTCTTTCATATCCTCAACATCTTCCGGTCCAACCCCAGGCGCACATTTGTATCCGGTATCTTAAACGCTTCCTCCATTTCCTCCGAAAGATCGCAGTATATCGTTGATGACGGGTGAATAATTATCGTGTTGCCCCGGGCTGTCCCCAAGATTCGGATAAATTACAAATATGCTTCCAAGAGCGAATTAATATGAAGATATATTGTAGTTTTACTCCCCACGAATTAATTTTGTTGACGTGGATTATAATACAACGAATGAAAAAGCGATATTCTGTTATAAAGGTTCAGGATATTATATCCCTGAAAAAAGAGTATTAAATGAAGATTTTCTGCATAATGAATTTTATGATTCTGATGGGAATAAATAAATACCCGAATGAAGAAATAATAAAAAATTTGAGAAAATAACTGGGATCAGAGAACGAAGTATGTTACTGCGACCTGCAAGCTTCTGATATAGCATCTTTTGCAGCAAAAGATGCTATCCTAAATTCAGGGGTTAATAAAGAAAGCCTTGATTATATTATTGTCGCACATAATTTCGGGGATGTACAAAATAATAATCGAAAGTCAGACCTGCTTCCCAGCCTGGCAGCCCGGGTTAAAAATAAATTAGGTATCGAAAACCCAAAAACCATCGCATTTGATGTGCCTTTTGGTTGTCCCGGATGGCTCATGGGTATGATACAGGCAGATTATTTCCTTCGATCCGGTGATGCAAAAAGGGCGTTAATAATAGGGGCGGAAACCCTCTCACGCATATCCGACCCATACGACAGAGATAGTATGATTTATTCTGACGGTGCCGGCGCGACCATTCTGGAAGCGATTGAGAGTGATGAGCCTGTTGGAATTCTCTCCCACGCTTCCCGATCAGATATGTTAAATCATTTTCCTGCTTCGGATGGGCAAATCGAACAACCCGGATTATCAAGGGAATGAATTATTTTTAAAAATGCATGGGCGTAAATTATGAATATGCATTAAATACGGTTCCGATGGTTGTAAAAGAAGCCCTTGAAAAAGCAAAAATAGAATTGGAACAGATAGATAAAGTATTGATACATCAGGCGAATGCCAAAATGGACGATGCCATACTGACAGGCTTGTTCAAGCTCTATAATAAAAAAGAAATTCCTAAACATATTATGCCAATGACCATAGCCGAACTCGGAAATAGTTCGGTGGCAACGATTCCTACTTTGCTTAGTTTGCTACTTGATAACCAATTGACTGATCAGAAGGTGACAAATGGAAACATACTGGTGTTTGCTTCTGTTGGGGCTGGAATGAATATTAATTCATTGGTCTATAAAATGCCATAGGCATTCTAAAGCTTTACGATATAAAAATTCCCTTTCCAATCCGCTTGGTTGGTTAATTACACGGCGTGGTAATCTGCCCCTCGGAAATTGACTAGAGCTGGGCAACGTTTTTTTTGTTACCGGCTACAAACTAAAAGAGCATCCCGGGCGGGATGCTCTTTTGAGAAACCAATCTTAAAACCTAATAATTATCTTTCAGCCACGACCAAATACCTGGAAGCTTTCCAGAATTCTTCAGGGTTTGTAATCGTGATGGCTTCAACTTCGTTGTCCTTTTGCTCGATTTTGTACGAGTCAGCCGGGTGTGCTGTTACCATGTTGATTTTCTCCCATTCACCGGAATCGTTGTCGTCTTGGTGATATCGATGGCCGTAAATTTCGACGGATCGATTTGGTCGTTTAACTTGTTTGTCCTTCCAATTCCCAGTAAGCCTCCTGTGGCTGAAATAACATGCTGATCCCTCAGCTCCTTTGTCGTACCGGTTACGTAGTAAGCGGTATGAAGTCTATCTGTCTTTTCGTTCAGTAATTTTCCTTTCAACTGATTTTCTGCAGAGAGCGATTGAACTGTATCATTTCAACTCGGCAACCTGTCCATTCAGGTTATCCACTTTTCCGTTCAGAGCAGCAACCTGAGATGTCAGGTTAGCAACCGACTCCTCTTTTTCCTGAATCTGTCTCTGCAGACTTTCAGTCAATTTCTTCAGTTTTGAATTGCGGTACCAACTATTTTTCAGTTTATTGTTCAAATCGGCCAAATCAGCTTTATTCTTATTCAGCTGGCTTTTCACCAAATTCAAATCATTCAACACCTGCGTTTTTGAATCAGCAGTCTGTTCTCCCGCAGCCTGTACCGAAATCAATTTCTCTTTTACCTTAATTGAATCGAGGTTGGCAGCAATGGCCTGAAACGATTCAACAAAATCGTTGATGGTGGAATCACGCTTCTGCGCTATTTGGGTCAGTTGTGCATTTTCTTCCTTCAACTTTTTTAATTCCTTTTGATTACATGCCGTAAAAAAAGGCAACACGAGCAAAATAATAACTAGCTTCCTCATTTCTTTATTCACTTTCGTTTTCGTCCAATAATTAATATCAAATCACCTGTTAACTAATAAGGGAATATTATGCCAAAACTTTCAGCGATATTTCCCTACCTGAACAACCCGACATAAGCAATTAGAAATCAACCGGGAATAGACTAATAAATATTATTCGGGAAAATACCGGCTCGGCAAGTTCTATAAGGGTTGTGGGACAGATTCCACACTTTGTGGAATTAAATTCCACACATCGATAACCTTTCCACAGTTCGCCACACCACGCGGCATGGACAGGAGAATTGTTGTACGGAAAAAATGTAAAGTACTACCGGGAGGAAACCTTCATCCGCTTTTGAAAATGAAGTGAATCGCCCCACTTGCCATAGCCAATCACTCCTTCGGCCAGCGCAATGCGGGCATCCAGGCACCCTTTGCACTGTTCCGGTTCCTCCCCAACACAGGGCTTGTTCTGGTAAAGTGCGTAATCGTTTGCGATACATGCCGGGGGTAATATTGGGCATAATCACATTGGCACCCACTTTCACAGCTTTTTCACGCCCCAGCGGATCGATGGCCTGCAACGCTGTTGCCGCCGCAATGTTGATGTCGGGCATGAGCAATCGCAAAACGGCAATCATTTTCAGCGAAAGCTCAAAGCGGTGTTGCAATGGCATCAAATGTATCGCGAAATGCATACAGAGGCGTTTCGGCATGCTCGAGATACGGCCCCATGCCTACCATGTCGATATCGAAAGTTTTAAAAAAAGAGCAGGTCATCGGCCAGATTTTCGAGGGTTTGAAAAGGCAGGCCAATCATCACACCGGTGCCGGTCTGGTAACCGGTTTCCTGCAGCGACTGCAGGCAGGCTAAAACGAGTATCAAAATCATGTAATGAATCGTTTGGATGGATTCGTCGGTACAGTTCCGGAGTTGATGACTCGATGCGCAGCAGATAGCGGTGTGCGCCAGCTTCGAACCAGCGGCGGTACACTTCGGGCGATTGTTCGCCCAGCGATATGGTGATGCCAAGCTCGCCATTGCTCAACCGCTTGATTTCGCGCAACAGGTTTTCTACCCGGTTGGCAAACGCAGGTGAGGCTAATTCTCCCGATTGTAACACCAACGAACCGTAGCGATTCTCCCAGGCAAAACGGCCGCTGTCAGAATGTCCTCATCGGAAAGGTTGTAGCGATGCACCCCGTCATTATCCTTCCGGATGCCGCAATAGTAGCAGTTTTTTATCGCATACGTTTGAAACTCCACCAAGCCGCGAAAGTAAACTTCATGCCCGGTGTGTTCAGCTTTCACTTCGGCAGCTTTCCTGAAAAGGTTCATCTTCGCCTCTCCTTCCAGCGAAAGCAGGCGGATGATTTCCTCACGGGAAAAACCGGACTGTGCTAATATGTTATCGATATCATTCATGGTTACGGTGCGGTAAAAATACCATAATCTTTCATAGTAAGATATGATTTTCTTCCGGCAACTTCGCCCAAATTTTGATAGTCTGCCTGTTTCTTTACAGGAAGACCGATTGAACTACCAGCCAATCTGAATTGTTGATGATAAGTGACGAACACAATATTCATCCCCCATGAAGAATGCGTTGTATTACGAAAGGGCGGGCCAGAACATTGTCCGGTGTAAGTTATGCCCACACTACTGCATCATAAATGAAGGGAAACGCGGGGCCTGCCGGGTTCGGAAAAATGTGGGCGGAGACTTGTATACCGAAATTTTTGAGAAGGTAGCCGCATACGGTTCCGACCCTATCGAGAAGAAGCCGCTCTATCACTTCTATCCCGGAAGTAAAATCCTCTCCATTGGCACCATTGGCTGTAACCTGAAGTGTTCGTTTTGCCAGAACTACCGTATCTCGCAGGTATCGCCCGACGAATTTGACAACTTTAAATTATTTCAACCGAAGAGTTGGTACAGATTGCGCTAAGCGATGAGGACAACCTCGGAATTGCTTTTACCTACAGCGAACCCGGTATTGCTTATGAATACATGTACGAAATTTCCAAACGGGCGCTGAATACGCGTTTGAAAACCGTGATGGTGACCAATGGCTACATCAACAAGGCTCCTCTGTTAAGGCTTCTGCCCTATATCGACGCTTTCAATGTCGATCTGAAAGCCTTTTCGGAGAACTTTTATCACAAAATGACGCGTGCCAGACTGGAACCCGTGAAGAACAGCATCCGCATCATTGCGCAATCTGAGAGCCATCTGGAGCTGACCAACTGGTCATTCCCGGGATGAACGATGACTTTGATGAATTTGAAGAGATGGTTCGCTGGATAGCCGGGGAAACCGGAAAAGATACGCCACTGCATCTATCCCGCTATTTCCCTGCTTTCAAACAGAACATTGCAGCCACACCGGTGAATACGCTACTCGATTTATTTGAAATCGCTGTGCGGCATTTGAATTACGTTTACTTGGGAAATGTAGGGGATGACCGCCGCAGCTCTACTTTCTGCAGTAAATGCCACCAGCGGGTCATCGACCGATCAGGTTACTACACCGAGATTTCCGGACTCGATAAAAAAGGGAACTGCACCAATTGCCATCACCACATCATCGATTATATCTAGGTTAAGCGCTCAACGCCTCCCCATTCATTCGTTGTCAATTCTTTTAAAAAGAATACCTTTGCGCTGATTTTTATTACGCATGAAGGAAAAAGTTGTAGTCGGATTATCGGGCGGCGTCGATTCGAGCGTTGCCGCATACCTGCTCAAGCAGCAAGGTTATGAAGTGATTGGTGTGTTCATGATTAACTGGAAAGAACGCACCGGACGGGCGAGTTGTACCTGGGAGGATGATATCACCTTTGCAGAGATGATTGCCAAAAAGCTGGATATCCCCTTCCACGTAGTCGATTTGTCGGATTTCTACCGGAAAAGGGTAGTCGATTATATGTTCGAGGAGTACGGGAAAGGGCATACGCCCAACCCGGACGTGCTCTGCAATCGCGAAATCAAGTTCGACATGTTCATGGAAAAGGCTATGGAACTGGGTGCCGACTACGTGGCCACCGGACATTATTGCCGGAAAGCCGAGGTAGTGAAGGATGGAAAAACATACTATCGCTTGCTGCTGGCCGGTTCCGACCCAAACAAGGACCAGAGTTATTTCCTGTGTCAGCTCAACCAGGAACAACTGGCTAAGTCCATATTCCCGATAGGCCATTTGCTGAAGCCTGATGTGCGTGAAATTGCCCGTGAACAGGGATTGATAACTGCCGAACGAAAGGATTCACAGGGAATCTGCTTTGTGGGAAAAGTGGACTTGCCCGTTTTCTTCAGCAAAAGCTGGAACCGAAAAAGGGCAACGTGATTGAAATTCCGGCCAACTTTATGGCCCGGAAAAAGGGAGTGGAAAAAACACCGGACAATTTCAAAAAACTATGCTATGCCTTCCCTTACAAACCGTGGAACGGGAAAGTAATCGGCGAGCACAACGGTGCCCAGTTTTATACCATCGGGCAACGGAAAGGATTGAATATAGGCGGTTATGCTGAACCTCTCTTCGTGTTGGCCACCGACATTAACCGGAACATTATTTATGTGGGCGAAGGAAAATCACATCCCGGGCTGTACCGTCCCGGGCTGTTTGTTCCCAAAGAAGATACTCACTGGATTAGACCCGACCTGGAAATTCCGGTGGGAGAAGAAAAGGATTTTCTCTTCCGGATACGGTATCGTCAGCCTCTCGAAAAAGGACGGATGTACATGCGCGAAGAAGGCCTCTACGTTATTTTCGAAGAAGAACAGCGCGGCATTACAGCCGGGCAGTTTGTAGCCTGGTACACCGACGATGAGCAAATTGGTTCGGGTGTGATTGAATGATTTTGGACCCGGATTATCGGCTCATTCTTCCCCGGCAATAGCTCCGTCACCTTTCTGAATGGGAATATATCGTAACGATGGCGATTCGATGAATTCACCCAATCCAAGGTTGGGCCACATTTCATCCACTTTCCGGATGGTTTCCATGGACGAGACCACCGGATTGGGCCAGTCGCGTTTGAAATTATCGAGCGAACCGGATTTGCGTGTTCCGTCCAGTACCAGGTGAGAAACATCTCTTCGCTTCCCCCTTCAAAGATTTGGGAATCGCGTTTGGGATCGATGTTGCCCGAAACATACCAACCCACCGCATTCATGTCACGGATATCAAGCTCTTCATCAACAATGGCAATGAATTTAACTCCCTTGAATGCTTTGTTTTCGGTCAACTTTTCACCCAGCGCTTTCACCATTCCCGGTTTGATTTTTCTTAACCGACACGACCACGAACGAAATGCCCATATCGAGCAATCCGGCATTGATATCGTGTACTTCCGGAATTTCCTTTTTTATGTCTTTTACAGAAACAACGGAACTCGCCGGAACGGAGTAGTTATCAAGTTCGTTATATAGTTCCTCTTCGTACTTGTGGGTGGCATCGATACCCATTTTGGAACCGTACGCAAATTTAGAAGCAGAATGGTCGAGCACATCCATCGGTCCTTGCGTGAAATAAATGTCGTGTGCCGGATCGACGACCCGGGACACCATCCGGGCAATTTCAGGATAATTGTGAATGTCGGTTTGGCCATCAGCCACAATCATCACTTTGTTGAACATCATGGCCGGCGCCCCACATGGCATTCATTACCTTCGCTGCCTGTCCGGCAAATGTCTTATCAATTTTCGAAATGGCCAGGTTGTGTGCAACTCCCGCCGGTGTAATTCCATGTCTTCCATTTCCGGGATCATGGTCAGCTTCATCGGGCTAAGGAAAATGCGCTCCGTAGCGCGACCGATGTACGCATCTTCCTGCGGAGGGATACCAACAATGGTAGCCGGATAAACGGCATCCTTCCGGTGGTTATACAGGTAACATGAAACTTGGGGTACCAGTCGGCCAGCGAATAAAATCCAGTGTGATCGCCAAACGGTCCTTCCCAGATAAAATCCTCTTCCGGGTCTACATATCCTTCGATAACAAAATCGGCATTTGAGGGAATTTCCAGATCGTTGGTGATACATTTTACCAGCTCCACTCTTTTCTTTCGTAAAAAGCCCGCTAGAAGGTACTCGTCGATGTTATCGGGTAGCGGGGCAGTGGCTGCATACGTGTATGCCGGGTCGCCGCCCAAGACGACGGAAATGGGCATGCGCTCGCCCCTTTTCTTATACTCGTTGAAATGGCGTGCCCCGGTTTTGTGTTTGTGCCAGTGCATTCCGGTTAAATTCGGACCAAAAACCTGCATGCGGTACATTCCAACATTGCGAACGCCTGTTTCCGGATCACGGGTCACCACACAACAAGGCAACGTAACAAACGGACCGCCATCGGCCGGCCAGCAGGTCAGTACCGGTAACTTCCCCATATCCGGCTCTTTCATTACAACTTCCTGGCATTTCCCTTTTCCGGATACGGATTTCGGCATCCACGAAGAAATCTGCCCCAGCATGGGGAGCATCCGGAGTTTTTCCATTAAACCGGCTTTGGGGCTCACCAGTTTCTTAAACAACGACTCAATTTCGTCGCCAATGGCATTCAGGTTATCGGCACCCAACGCCAGCGCCATCCGGTTATTTGAACCAAAAGCGTTAATCAGAACCGGAAAATCAGTCCCGGTATTTTCAAATAACAGCGCTTTCCCCCCTTCGGGTGATTTGGATACCCTGTCAACAATTTCGGGTATTTCCAACACCGGGTTAACGTACCCACTAATTCTGATTAACTCTCCTTTTCGCTCTAAAAGGTCGATATATTCATGAATTCCCTGAAATGCCATTTTCAAAAATTTTGATATAAAAATAGGGGATTTTAGCAATCCCCCATCTTTTCATAAAAACAATCGTATTATCATATGCCCGCCTGCTCTTTGAACCAATGCAGGGTTTGTGATTTCGGACGCTCGATAGGCAACGCATAAATTCGGTCCCAAACCAACTGAGCCAATACGCCCAAAGCCCGGCTGACACCAAACATCACGGTATAGAAGAAATACTCGTCGATACCATAATGAGTCAAAAGCGATCCGGAATAAGCATCCACATTCGGCCAGGGATTTTTCACCTTACCCAGCGATTGCAATACAGGAGGAACGACTTCATACATGCAGTTCACCACATCAATCAGGTGATCATCTTTAATGTACTTCTCTGCGAATTTTTTCTGAGCGGTATAACGTGGATCAGTTACACGCAAAACAGCATGTCCGAATCCGGGAATTACTTTTCCTTCTGAAATGTAGTTCTTCACATAATTCGCAATTTCTTTTTTTCGTCATCTGCACATCCACATGGCCCAATTTCTTCGAGCATACCTTTTATCCAGCGAATCACTTCCTGATTGGCATAACCATGAAGCGGTCCTGCTAATCCTGTCATACCAGCGGCATACGCATAAAACGGATTACTCAATGCTGAAGACACCAGGTGGGTTGTGTGAGCCGATACGTTTCCTCCTTCATGGTCAGCGTGTAGGAATAGGTACAAACGGAACAAACGATAGACTTCTTCACTATCGTATCCCATCATGTGCGCAAAATTGGCTGCCCAATCGAGTTTCGGATTTGGCGGAATGATGTCACCGCCCTGATAGTTGCGCCGATAAATATAAGCGGCAATTGTCGGCAACTGGGCAATCAAATTCATGACATCTTCATAAGTTGTATCCCAGTATTCATCTTTCGGGACACCTTCACGATAGGCTTTCTGAAACAGTGATTCTGTGGCCATAGCCATAATACCAGTACTGAATTGTGTCATCGGCTTACTGGTAGGAGGTAAAGCATTGATCACATCGAAAACGTGCCCCGGAACTTTATTCCGCTTGGTCCATTCGTTTGTCAAATACTGAACATCTTCAACCGTCGGCAGCTCGTCCAATAACATTAAAATAAAATAAGCCCTCCGGCAAAGGTTCTCCTTCCGGATTTAGCTTGGGAAGCTTCTCCTGCAATTCGGGGATCGAATAGCCCCGGAAACGAATACCGCTTTCCGGATCCAGCTTCGAAGTAACAGTGAGCAAACTTGTAACGCCTTTCATGCCCGTCAGCACCTGGCCCATCGAAACGGTATCCAGCTGCAGATCACCGTGCTCCTTCGCCAGTTTTTTTTACAATTTGTCTCTCCTGATTCCCTTTTTTAGGAGTTTTTCCTTGATATAGTCCATAGTAATAGGTGTGAGTTGTTCTCAAATCTAATTAATTTATTTAAATATTCTCAATATTTCAAACCCTGTCAATTCTGTATCATAACAAAAAAACGTTAAAAGGTTTGATGATTTGAGCGCCAATTCCTATAGAAACCTATCCTGTAAAGCAAAAA